>CADBSZ010000113.1 GCA_902797525.1 uncultured Ruminococcus sp.
CAGCGTGCAGTCCGCCACCTTGACGCCCACGCCGGTAATCTTCATCAGCTCGGCGCGCGCGGCGTCGTACTGCGCGGTGCGGCACAGCGCCAAATCCACCTTGCCGGAGGACACCTTTTGCGCCGCGTCGATTAAATAGCGCGCGCGAAAGCCGGCGCGCAGGGGCGCCAAATCCTCAACGCTCAAAGCGCTCATGCGCTCCGCCGTCGGAAACGCGAACGCGCCGTCGGCAAGCGGTTCTCCGAATGCCTCGCACAAGCGCTGCACAATACCCTTGATGCGCTTAATGTTGTTGTTTTGCGAGATGATAAAGGTACACAGCGCCTCATACGGCTCCTGACGCAAAATGCGGATACCGGCGGCATAGTCTGCCGCCTCGCGCAAAACGGGATGAAGGGCGCTGAGCTGTCCGCGGATTTTTCCGTAGTCGAGCGGCAAATCAAAATAGTCGCTCCACAGCGCGCGGTCGGCTTCCTGCGCTCCGTCAACGGTCAAATTGCCGCCGCAAAGGCTGACGCGCACGCTCTTGCCGAACGCCACGCCCCGAAACGAGCCGTCGCTTTGCGCCTGCCAGCGAAACGCCTGACCGCAGTCGAGCGTCTGCGCCAAATCGAGGTCGCGGATATTTTCAAAGACAATCATAAATTTCTCCGAATTTCTTTTATATTATTATAGCATATCGTGTCAAGTTATGCTATAATTTGCGTAAAGTCAACAACAATTGACAACAGAACGGAGGGAAACCCATGAAAGAAACCATCGTTACCATACCGATTAACGATTTGTTTGCGCCCAAGGACGGCTGTCCGCTGTGCCGCATGGAGAGTATGCTGGAGCAGCAATACTGCGAGTTTATTACGGGCGACGCGATGATGGAGCCGAGCGTGCGAATTGAAACCAACAGGCGCGGCTTTTGCCACCGCCACTATTCGCGCATGACGCTGGTTGGACAAAAATTGCCGAACGCGCTGATTTTGGAAACCCACTTGCAGGAAATACAGGAAAAGCTGTTGCCGAAAAAGGCAGGAAAACCCGACAAAAAGCAGATGGAAGCGCTGGGCGAAATGCTCGGCTCGTGCTATGTGTGCGACCGTGTGGAGGCGGATATGCACCACCTTTTGGCAACGGTGTTCGCCGAATGGACAAAGGGAAACGAGTTCCGCGCACTGTATCGCGAGCAGCCGTTTATTTGCCTAAATCACTACCGCTTTATTATGACGGCGGCAGCCGCAAAGGGCGGCGTGCCCTCAAAGCTGTTGAGCGACTTCCACGCCGACACCCTTGCGCTGACCTCGAACTATTTGGACAGCCTGAAAAAAGACGTGTCGCACTTTGTGACCATGTTCGACTACCGCAGCAAGGGCAAGGAATGGGGCACCTCGGTGGACGCTGTTCCGAGAAGCATTGAGTTTTTGACAAAGGAAAAGCCTTAATTTTTCATAAAACGGCAGCAGGGACGGCAAAAGACCGTCCCTGCACTTTTTATACCAGCTTTTGCAAATCGGGGAACACGCTGAGCGTGCGCTTTAAAATGCCCTGCATATAAGCCAGCGCGGTGCCGTAGTTGGTGAACGGCACGCCGCTGTCCTCGGCAAATTTGCGGCGGTAGGTTACTTCGCGCTCGTTGAGCATACAGCCGCCGCAATGAATCACGATGTCATAGGGCGACAAATCGTCGGGAAAGCCCTTGCCCGAGGTGGTTTCGATGGCAAGCTGTTTTCCCGTGTATTTTTTCAGCATGTTGGGCAGCTTGACCGTGCCGATGTCGTCGCACTGGCGGTGGTGGGTGCAGCCCTCGCTGATTAGCACGCGGCTGCCGTCGCGCAGGGTTTCAATTGCTGCGGCGCCGGTGACGGCGGTTTCCAAAAAGCCCTTGTAGCGCGCCATCAAAATCGAAAACGAGGTGAGCGGCACCTCCTGCGGCACGATGTCCTTGACATTGCCGAAGGCTTGGCTGTCGGTAATCACAAGACGCGGCGCAGCACCGAGCCTTTGAAGCGTGAGCGCAAGCTCGCTGTCGCGGCAGACAACCGGAACGGCGCCCGAATCGAGCAAATCGCGGATGGTCTGCTGCTGGGGCAAAATCAGCCTGCCCTTGGGCGCCGCCTTGTCAATCGGCACCACCAGCACCGCAAGGTCGCCCTTGCTGACCAAATCGCCGCAAACGCGCTTGCGGTCGTCCTCGGTTTTAACAAGCCGCGCGACGGTTTCTTTTAACAATTCAATGTTTTTGTGTTTCAGCGCGCTGACGCAAACGCCGTCGGCGTACCTCTCCCCTGTTAAATCGCTCTTGTTGTAGGCGATAACGAAGGGGATTTTTTTCTGACGAAAAATCGCGAGCAGCTCCTCGTCGGCGGCGGTTTTTCCTGCCGAGGCGTCCACCACCAGCACGGCGATGTCCACGCGGTTGAGCACCTGCTTGGTGCGGCGCACGCGCTCCTCGCCCAGCGCGCCCTCGTCGTCAAAGCCCGGGGTGTCGATAATCATCACAGGGCCGAGCGGCAACAGTTCCATCGCCTTGGTGACGGGGTCGGTGGTAGTGCCCTTTACATCGGACACCACGGAAATTTGCTGATTGGTGAAGGCGTTGACAACGCTGGATTTGCCCGCGTTGCGCCTGCCGAAAAAGCCGATATGAACCCTCTCGCCCGAGGGAGTGGAATTTAAACTCATGGTATCATTCCTTTTAACGGAGAGTTTAAAACAAAATGCTTCACTCTCAACTCTCAACCTTAAAATCTAAAGTCTCTTTTGCCGTCGTTTTTGATTTCTTCAATGTACTCGGCGGCGATTTTTCTGACCTTTTCCTTCGGAATGTTCTGCAGCTCTTTTTCAATCACCTTTTCACCGATGGCGCGGGTTTCGGGGCTGGCATAGTCCACCAGATATTCCTCGAGCGTCATCAGCGCGTTGGGGTGACAGCAGTTTTGAATTTGACCGCTCTTGCACAGCGACATAAAGCGGTCGCCGGTTCTGCCCTCGCGGTAGCATGCGGTGCAGAAGGACGGAATGTAGCCCAGCTCCATCAGCCAGCGCACAACCTCGTCGAGAGTGCGGCGGTCGGAGACGTCAAACTGCGCGGAGTTGTCCTCCTCCTTTTCCTCCTCCACATAGCCGCCGACGCTGGTGCGCGAGCCGCCGCTGATTTGCGAAATG
>CADBSZ010000114.1 GCA_902797525.1 uncultured Ruminococcus sp.
GCAGCGGGTGGGATTCGAACCCACGGTACCCGAAGGTACAACTGATTTCGAGTCAGTCCCGTTATGACCACTTCGATACCGCTGCATTTATCAGTCGTGAGACGGCAGTCGCTTTACTCACAAAAGGTATTATAACACATAAAAAGGAAATACGCAAGTTATAAATAAAAAACTTTTTACTCAAAAAAGCAAAAAGTAAAAAAACTGTAATCAAATCTAACCAAAAAACATTATATTTTTTGACAATTATATGTTATAATATAAAAGTATCAATATTAATAATTCACAATATTTGTAACGGAGAATAAAAATATGCAATATCTTCACGCTGAAAAAGGTATTAAAAAGATTTATATTTCTCAAATTATCGCAGTGATTGCTTTGCTGCTTGTCAGCTGTTCCACGCTGTTTGTCAAGCTGTTCATTTACGCGTCGCTTGACGCGGATGAAGTGATTTCAAACATCCTGCTTTTGTTAGTCGGAGGCGGCTTTGAGCTGCTTGCGGTTATTGCCTTTGTTCTTATGGTCATCTACGGCATGCTGGGCTATTGGAACGCCTCCAAGGATGATTCGGAGTTCCGGCGCGCGATGATTTGTGTTTTGGCAAGCGGTGTGCTGGCAATTATCGGCTCGCTGTTTCAGCTCCCCAGCCCAATGCTTCACACGATGTTTTCGGCGGCGTCAATGGTGCTCGAGTTGTTTATCGTGGTGTATGCCATCTCCGGCATCATCAATCTTGCGCAGGGCTGTGAGCACAGTGAAATGGCGGATGAAGGCGACAGGCTGCTGAAAATAATGGTTTTCACCTACATCATCTCCGCGATTGATAAGCTGATTATTCGTATTTTTGAGTTGTCGGATCAGGCAAAAATTATTTCGGGAATCATGGGAGTTCTCGATTTGATTGTGAGCCTGCTGCAATATGTGCTCATTTTACGTTATTTAAGAAAGACCGAGAATATGCTGAAAACCGTAAACGCGGCAAACGGAGACGTAACATGAATGAATTGGTGAAAAAAGTTTACAGCAAAAGAGAATGGTTGGGGCAACAGCTGTGGATTGTGCCGGCGTGCTTTGGCTTTTCGTGTTTTCTGACGGTAGCGTCTATTGTTATGCTTGCTGTCAGAGGCTTTGACGGCATGCGCGTTGAATGGATGTTTTCCATCGGAGCGGATATTTTTTGCATGGCGGTTTGCACCATGCTCTGCTTCAGCGCTACGCTTAACCACAAGGCGCGCAACGCCGACACGCACGTGTTTGTTACCCTGCTGACAACCAACGCCTTCTCGCTGTTTTTGGACGAGTTGAGCTGGGTGGTTCAGGGCAATCCCAAGCTCAGACTGGTCAATCTGACCGGCAACGTGCTTTTCTTTATGATGGGCGTTGTGCTGATTTATCTGTTCTGGAAATACATATGCGGCGCGTTAAAGCTCAACGACAAGCCGATGGTGATTGCCGATGTGTTTGTCACCGCGATGTTTTATCCTTCGATGGTGTTGTGCCTGATTAACTTTGTTTATCCCTTATTCTTTGAGGTAAGCGCAGACGGCGTCTACAGCCGTGCGGCGCAGTGGGACGTCAGCCAGATTTATCTCAGCATTACGCTGACGGTTGTTATTTTGGCGATTATGTTTGCAAAGGCGACCAAAAAAGACCGATTTGTAGCGATTTCCTTTATTACCATTCCGCTGTTAAACCAAATTCTTACCGTTAACAGCTTCGGACTGTCCACGCAGTATGCCTCGATGACCGTGTCCATTGTTCTGATTTACGGCGTGTTGTTTGCCGAGCGCGAAAAAACGCTCGCTTCCACCGAGATGGAGCTTGGCGTTGCCACCAAAATTCAGGCGGACATGCTGCCGAATACGTTTCCGTTTTTGCCCGACCGCACGGAGTTTGACCTTTATGCTTCCATGACGCCGGCAAAAGAGGTAGGCGGCGACTTTTATGATTTCTTCATGGTTGACGACAATCACCTCGCGCTGGTGATTGCGGATGTTTCCGGCAAGGGAATCCCCGCCGCGCTGTTCATGATGTCGTCAAAAATCTTGATTAAAAACACCGTCATGACAGGAAAAAGCCCCGGCGAGGTGCTGAATATTGTCAACCGTCAGGTATGCGAGAGCAACCAGGAGGAGATGTTTGTCACCGTATGGCTCGGTATACTCAACATTGAGGACGGCACGCTGGTCAGCGCCAACGCC
>CADBSZ010000115.1 GCA_902797525.1 uncultured Ruminococcus sp.
AAGCAGCTCCATAATCTTCATGCCGGCGTGCTTTGCAAGCTGAATGCGCTCGGAATAAACGGCAGGAATGGTGCCGTTGCCGCGCAGACCCATACCGAGCACCTCGGTGAGGCAGTTCATGGAGTTCGCGGTGTACATACCCGAGCAGGAGCCGCAGCTGGGGCACGCCTTGTTTTCGTATTCGTCCAGCTCCTCAAGCGTCAGCTTGCCGGAATTATAGGAGCCGACCGCCTCGAACATGCTGGAAAGACTGGTTTTGTGACCGGCAAAGCGGCCTGCGAGCATGGGGCCGCCGCTGACAAAGATGGTGGGAACGTTCACGCGCGCCGCCGCCATCAGCAGACCGGGCACGTTTTTGTCGCAGTTGGGCACCATGACGAGCGCGTCAAACGCGTGCGCAATCGCCATCGCCTCGGTGGAATCGGCAATCAAATCACGGGTGACGAGGGAGTATTTCATGCCCTTGTGTCCCATGGCGATGCCGTCGCAAACGGCGATTGCAGGAAATACAATCGGGTTGCCGCCTGCCAGCGCAACGCCGGTTTTGACGGCGTTGACGATTTTGTCGATGTTCATATGTCCGGGCACGATTTCGTTGTAGGAGCTGACAATACCGATTAAGGGTTTGCCGAGTTCCTCGTCCGTCATGCCCAAAGCACGCAGCAGCGAACGCTGGGGCGCGCATTTTATCGGGGTTCTTACTGCATCACTGTTCATTAAAAATCATCCTTTCCATTTCATTTATCATTTCCTTTTATTGTAGCACGGTTCATAATTTTTTTCAACTGTTTTATACTATTCTCTGATAGAAAGCAGACAATTTTCTATCAGAGAGAAAACGCGCCTACGGCGCTATTAAAAAGCAGAAAGTCTGCTTTTTAATGAAGATTGGTATGATGCAAAACAAAAGGAGCGGCGGCGCGCTCCCTTGTTTTGTATGCTTATTCACTGACTTTTGTGTAGAAAATGCTGAGGAACAGCTCGTAAAACTCGTCCTCTTTGACATAGTTTTCGGCGCGGCCTTCGTTCACCGTTACCTCAACGGGAACGCTGACGTTTTCAAAGGTCATATTGCGGTTAACAATAAATTCTGTCGCCAAATAGGTAATACGGTCGGCAGTGATGTTGCTGCACGCAAACGGCAGCGCTACATTGTAAAAGTCAAGTGCGGTGGAAGGGTCGCTTTTAATCGCCGAAACCGCCTTTTTCAAAAACGCGTTCATATACAGCTTTTGGCGGTTGTTACGCAAAAGGTTGGCATCGGGGCGGTCAGTTGCGCGGCTTTGAATAAACTTTCGCGCCATCTCACCCTGTAGATGATAGCTCTCTCCCTCAACAAAATCACCGACAGTCTCGGGCGAGGTAACGTCCACGCCGCCCACGCTGTCGTTGATTTCGGCAATGCCGTCGAGATTCAGCGAAAAATAAGTGCTGACGGGAACATTGTAGAACAGGCGCGACACCGCCTCGGCAGCATTGACGCAGCTGGTTTTTTCGCCGTCGCCGTAGGCGTACGCCGTGGCAATCGGCAGCTTTTCGCGGCCGACATAGCCGCCGCCCGGAGAATACACCCCAACGTCGGTGATAATGTCGCGCGGAATGTTAATCATGTAAATTTTGCCGGAGGCCTTGTCAATTGCGCTCAGCAGCAAAACGTCCGATTGGCCGCTGCTGCCGATTTTATCGTTTTGCTGTGCGGCGGCGGTTTTGTCAACGCCGATGAACAAAAACGTGAGAATGTCGCTTTTATAGCGGTACTTTTCTCCGTTGTAAACAATCGTTTTGCCGTCGTTGATAACAACAACATTTTGCGGCGCGGTGATGCTGTAGTGGGTGCTTTTCATTTCATTTTTGCCGGTGTGATACATGGTAAAAACGGCAATGCCGACGCCCATAACCGCAAGCAGCAAAACGACTCCCAAAGCAATCAAAACGCGCTTAATGCGCTTGGTAATGCGCCTGCGCTTGCGGCGCTTGCGACGCTGTTCGCTGCTGTGGTGATGGTGATGGTGATGGTGATGACGGTGAGAGGAAACGGCGGAGTCGTCCTGATCCTTCTGAGCCAGCTCGTCGGCTTTGCGGTTTTCCTCCAGCTCCTGCACCAGTTTATCACGTTCTTCCACTTTTCAACCCCCTGCTTTCCAAAATAAAAGAGGGACAGCCAAAGCCATCCCCCGTGCGGTGCTTCATTACTTTTCTGCGGAACGACGTTTTGCAATTGTTACAACAGCAATCAGAGCTGCCGCAGAAACAAAGAATACTGCGTAAGCCATACCGTTGGAACCGGTCTGCGGCGATTTGGAGCTGTTGTCAACAACCTTTTCGCCCTCGGCAGGCTTGGTAGCAGCCTCGCCCTTTTTGGCAAACGCCGGCTTTATCTGAATGTCGCCGGAAATAACCAGCTCAATGGAATTATCCGTCAGCTTGCCAACGGTGGTGTAATCGCCGTCGATTACCCATTGTACAAAATCATAGCCTTCATCGGGAACACCGGTGATAACAACGGTCTGCTTGCCGTCCTCGCCGACCTCAGTTTTATACTCTGCAACTGCATGACCTCCGTCAACATCGTCAAAGCGGATAATATAGTCCGCAGTGGTTGCCTTCGGGCTGGTGAAACTTTCCGCAAATACGGGAAGTACGGAAAGGGATAACACAAAAACGGCAATCGCGAGTGATAATACTTTTTTCATTGTAAATCCTCCTTATAACCATTGAATTATCAAGATATTATTACACATTTGTATTTTACCACAGATGACAAGAATTGTAAACAATCTATTTTCACAAAAATCGCGGAAATAATTAGCCATTCTAACCAAAGCTCAGTGCTTCTGCATTTCGGTTTCGCCGGTAAGCTTGCCGACCACCAAATATCGTCCCTCGCCGTAGTTGAGGCAGGTGCTCAAAATAACGATTTTATCGTTGACGTCCAGCGCCGCGCCCTCGCGCACGTTGCTTTCGAGCGAGTGCGGATGGAGCACGGTGTTCAAAAAGTCGCTGTAAACCTCGTCCTTGGAAAAGTCAAACGAGTTCATGATGTGGCTGTCGTCATACACATATGCCGCGACGATTTCGTATTCCAACTCCTTGCCGGGCAAATAAATCTGCATGCTTTTGTTGTTGGCAAAAAAGTCGGCGTCCTCAAAATAATGCAGCGTGGCAAACATGGAATTGTCCGCCATGTTGTGACCGTAGAGCACGGTGACGCGGTCGGAAAAGTCCTTTTTGTTGCAAAACTGCGAGTAAATCGCGCCGGCGAAGCTGTATCCCTTGTCAACGCCGTGGTCGATGTAAAAGTTGTCGTTGGTTTCGCTGCGCAGCACCGGGTAGTTGACGTTGGTGTTCGGCACGGTAATCCACGCGTAAATTTCGGGATTTTGCGCCTGCAGCGTTGAAAACGCGATGGGGTTCAGCGGCAGCGACGACTCGGTCACAGCGCCTGTCCCCTCCCCCGTGCCGTCGGAAAATGAAGCAGCCGTGGACGCCAGCGCGTCGTATTTTTCCTTTGACTGACGGCTATTAATATTCTGAAAAAGAATAAAACCGCCGCTTCCCGCAACTAACAAAGCCAGCACGGTAATAACGACGGTTAAAATCGTTTTGTTTTTCATGGACTCCGCCCCTTTCACGGATTTGCCGCGTCCCCTCGAGCCGAGCCAATGCGCAAAATTAAGACTGCGCCGCAACCTCTGCCGCGACGGTTTCGGTTGAAGTGGAAGCGTTTGCCACTGTAAAGCTGACAGCAGCCATAGCCAAAAGCAGCAATACCGCAATTGAAATACTGATTACCTTTGTTTTAAGCTTCAAGTTCATACATCTCCTCTTAATTAGCGATTTAAAAATAGCAGATAACGCGCCAAAAATCAAGAGGTGTAAATAAACTGTAAATATTTTGATACTATTTTGCCAAAGTTTTTTCCAATTATCATCGAAAAAAGTGACTTTCGCTGATAATTTTACAGCTTTATTATAATCAAATGCCGCCGCTGTGTCAACCTCTGTGTGCTCTCACGGGCATACAATCGCCCAAAAATGACAAGATTCGATTGACAGCGCAACAAATAATATGCTATAATTGCCTTACTTCATTTGAGGAGGGACAACAAATGAAAAAAGCGGCAAAAATTCTGGCGTTGGCGCTGGCGGCTGTTATGGTGATTTCCGTATTTGCGGCATGCGGCGGCAGCGGCGACGGCGGCAAAAAGGACATTCTCGCCGGCACCTGGTCGCAGAAGGACGAGACAAACGGCAACTGGAGCTGGACCTTCGACGGCAAGGGAAACTGTCAGTTTAAGGGCGACTACTACAGCGGCGAGGGCACCTATGCGCTCGACGAAGCGGCAGGCACCGTCACCGTAACCAAGGTGTGGGACGAGGAAAAGGTGTTTAACTACACCCTCAACGGCACCACCCTGGAGCTGAAAAACGCTTATCAGACCTTTAACCTCACCAAGGAAGCGTAACAATGACGCGCAACACAAAAAGCAGACCGAAAAACGGTCTGCTTTTTTCATTGTATTATTCCTCAAACAGCGGCGTGGAAAAATAGCGCTCCGCGGTGTCGGGCAAAACAGTGACAACGGTTTTGCCGCGGCCGAGCTTTTTGGCAAGCTTCAGCGCCGCCGCCACATTGGTGCCGGCGGAAATGCCGCACATCAGGCCCTCCTCGCGCGCAAGGCGTTTGGCGGTTTGCAGCGCCTCCTCGTCAGTGACGACGTAGATTTCGTCGTATATTTCGCGGTTCAGAATATCGGGGATAATGCCGTCGCCGATACCCATTTGCAGGTGGGTGCCGATGGTGCCGCCTGCCAAAATCGCGGCGTTTTCCGGCTCAACCGCCCAGATTTCGATGTCGGGATACTGCGCCTTGAGCACCTCGCCGATGCCGGTAATGGTGCCGCCCGTGCCGATTCCCGAGCAAAAGCCGTCAATCGGATTGGCGCACTGCTGCATGATTTCAAGCGCGGTGTATTTTTTGTGCGCCTTGACGTTGTTGACGTTGGCGAACTGCTGCGGCACAAACACGCGGCTGTCCTTTTCCTTCATTTTCAGTGCGGTGCGCAAACACTCGTCAATGCACGCGCCGATGTCGCCCGCGTCGTGAATCAGCTTGACCTCCGCGCCGTAGTGACGAATCAGCTTGCGGCGCTCCTCGCTGACGGAATCGGGCATGACGATAATCACCCGGTAGCCCTTGACCGCGCCCACCAAGGCGAGTCCGATGCCCTGATTGCCGCTGGTCGGCTCTACGATAATGCTGTCCTTGTTGATAATGCCCTCGCGCTCCGCCTGCTCGATCATGTTCAGCGCGGTGCGCGTTTTAATGGAACCGCCCACGTTGAGCGCCTCGAATTTAACGAGAATGTCGGCGCTGTCCTTGTCGGGCATGCGGTTCAGTCGAATCAGCGGCGTTTGTCCCACCGCTTCCAAAACGTTGTTGTAAATCATATACTTTGACCTTTCCGTTGGCTTTTCCTATCTATTATACTCAAAACACAGGTCAATTGAAATATACAGACTGCCTAAAATCGGGTGTAAAAAACTGTGCAAGACTTCAAAAACCGGCGTAACGCAGCACCCGTTCCCGCGTTTGGAAACGTCTTTTATTTGGAAAGGTTCCCAATCGGCAGAATCAAAAAGCAGTTTCCTATCAACCAAAAACAGGCAGCCTCATCAAAGGCTGCCTGCGCTTTTATGTTGTTTCCAATACTGATTTCACATGCGCCCGCGGCGCTGTTAAAAAGTAGAAAGTCTACTTTTTAATGAAGAATGGTATGAATCGTTTTAAATCGTGATTTCGTCGATGTTATCGGAAGAAAATAAAGACGCTTTACGGATAATGCGGTTGTTCGGGCGGTGGAACATGTTATCAAGCATGTAATAAAACGCACCCGGCGTGCGCAGTCCGCCTGCGGAAACCGCGTCGATGCCCGTATCGGAAAGGAGCCAGTCCGCAAACTGCACGCAGTTGACGTTGACGCCGAAATAACTCTTAAAGGCGCCGTCAACCACCGTAAATATCTTCGCGTTGACAAACTGAACCAGGTTTTCTCCCGAGTCGCCGTAGCGCTTGCCCGGCTCGGGGGTGGTGATTTCGGGGTGCTCGATTTTAAACTCCAGCGGCTCGCAGTATTCCTTAAACATGGTGATTCTGTCCTTTACCGCATTAAGCTGCTTTTCGGAAAAGCACGCGCCGTAGCTGATGAGATAATCGCCACAGTTGTCGATGCAATACTTATAGTACGGAAGTCTGGGAATTTCCGCATAAGTGCCCTGCGAAATAAAGCCTGCCATTTTGTTTTTGCTCTTGTCATAAGTGCCGTAGGAATACACCGTGTCGCCGATGGCAATATCCATATGACCGAACTGGTTGCCGGCGGGGTCGGTTAAATGAAGGTTGATTTCAAGATTAACCTCGCCGAAGTTGCTGTTTTCCTTGTATTCCACAACATTTTTATGCTCAAATTTGTTATCGTCAATTTGTTTGTAAATGCCCTTGACCATGTTTTTAATCTTAAACGCCGTAATCAGATTGGGCATCGCGATGTGCGTACGGCGGCGCATGCGGTCCTCCTCCAGCTCGGAGCGCGTAATTTCGGCATGAAAATCCCCGAAAAGCGTTATCGCATAGATAAACAGATAGATGGCAATCAAAAGACGCAGCGTTACAAAATTATCAAGCGGAAAAATCGCAAGACAGATGCCTGCCAAAATAAAAACAATGGCAAACACGCCGTTCATCACGCCGCCGCGAAAGCCGTTTAAGAAGCAGTTGACGCAAATCGCGGCTCTTACCACGCCGACAATCACCGAGACAATGCCGACCAACAAACAAGGCGCAAGTGTGATAAACGAGAAAAAGTACTGCAACAGAATCAAAGCGACTCCGACGAGCAAATACAGCAACAGTCCCAAAATGCCTGCCAAACGCCTTTTAATGCGAAAGCCCTGAATCATAATCGAAATGCCGCCCAGCAGCAGGCTGACAGAAACGAGCGCCACCATTAAAAATTCAACAGTTTCGTTCTCTACGAACAAAAGAATGACTCCCAGTAATGTCACACCCAGTGCGGATAGTAATGTGACAAACGGTTTTCTGAGCTTTTTTGTTTGTTTTTCCATTTGTTTTTGCCTCCTTGAATCCCCTTACCTGCCAAAACAGTTTATGCTAATTGCACAAAAGCGTTGCACGTTTGGCGGATTTATCGTGTTGATTCTATCATAACACGCTCGGCCGCAAAAATCAATTCCGTTTTGCGAAATTTGTCGAATAATAGAACTTTCAGGCAAAAAAACAGGCAACCTCATAAAGGCTGCCTGTGACGAAAGCATACTTTTGAACCGTTTGGCTTTCGCTATTCGGTTTTCTCATTCTCCAAATCATGTGACACGATTTTGTACATATCATAGTGCGAAAAGCCTTTTACCTTTTCTAGCGCAACATATTTTCCTTCGGGCGCATAATGATCGTTGTAATAAATCTGCAAGTCGCTCACCAGCCCTTCTGTTGCATCGGAGCTTTCCGCGTAATGAAACAGCACAACGATAATATTGCTGTCAATCGCGTCGGGAAACAGATGCTCAATTCCGTGCTTTTTCATTGATTCACGATAGGTTCTGGAATGCTTGTCCCAACTGCCGAAGGTAATGACATTATCGGGTGTATCCGGTTTAACCAAAGCGTTGACGTTGCTGTCCGTCATAAAGATTCCGTCTTCTAAAAACAGGTTATCGGGATGCGACTCGATATACGCTTTTACCTGGTGATAATCCTCGGGATACTCCACATATGAGTAATTCAGGAAAAGCGCCGCTGCTGTAAATGACGAGGTCAGAATCAGCACAACCGCAATGATACTTTTTAAGACATTTGGGTGTTTTTTGAAATGAAACTTTCTGAGGTTTTTTTCGTCCAAGCTCAAAATCATCAAAGCATACGCGGGAAGGCAGATGCACACCGCAGCGCTGAAATGAACACGCGAAAGGGCAAGATAGATATACAACGCCGCCGATATCACTGTTATACACAAATTGATAATCTGTTGATAGCGGTTATACAATATCGCGGTGACAACAGTAAACACGCAAATCGGCAGGAGCAACAGCTTGCTGCTGTTCAATCCGTCGGAAAATCCGCCCGTAGAGGCAAACAGCACTCCCCAAATCGCAGCAAAGGCAACAGCGGGAAAAACAATCTTAAGCTTTTGCTTTGCCAAAAGCCACAAAATCCATAAAAGAATCACAACCACAACAAAAATCACGGCGTCGATAATGATGATTCCGCTTTTTACTCTTTGTTGTATGCCGTTTCCTATGATCGTAAACAAGGCGTGAGGCGTGCTTCTGCTGCCTATTCCATCGGCTGCGTGAACCTCAGCATAATCGGCAATTTGCTTCAGCTTTTCCTTTGTGAAAAAATCATCGTCCACACACCATCTTTTGAGAATATTGGTCTCCGCAAAAGATTCAATGCCAATGGAGCGGTAAAAATCCTTGTTGGCAAAAAAGTTCGCTATTCTGTAGTCGTTTACCCGCGAAAGCTCTTGATTATACTCATAAAAATCCTGATAATCGGGCGAGGTGTATTTTAACGCATCGGAAACTTTGTTGACGCCGAACATGACAGCCAACGTCACAACCAAGACGAGTGCGGTTTTGGCATACTTTTTGACTGTCTGCGCCAAAGCTTTTTTAAATGTACTGCCCCTTTTCATTCGGAAAAAGCTCGAAAGGAAAACGCCTAACGCAAACGCGGCATCAACTAAGCAAAGCGAAACAAAAGGATTAAACCTTATCTGCGAGCCGATGAAAAGAAGAAAAGCGCCGCCTATCATCTGAATCAATTGAATACGTTTTCTTTTTTCATACATACAGCCGTAGATAATACACGCAAGCCCCGCGGCGCATGCGACCGCCGAAGTATGGGTAAACTGAATGACGATGATAAAAAACGAAAAGAAAACAATATCGAATAATACAGAATAAAACAAGCCTTTTTTCGCGGATAGCTTGTAGAAGAAAAAATAGTTAATGCTACCCAGCGAAACAAAGCAGATGATTTCCTGAAGAATATAATAGAAGCTCAAATGCGAAAAGAGGGGTTGAAGTTTTGAAACAAACCACGAAAAAAAATAGCCTGTATATACTTCACCGTTTGAAATCAACTTGCAGATTACAGGGTCGTCGCCGCCTGTATAAATATGAAAATGATTGAGCGGCAGATAGATGAGAAAAAACAGCAAACACAAAAGCAAAGAAGAAAGGAATTTGTGTTTCGTAATGAAGCGGAACAGCGCGTTTTCTTCGGATTCTTTCCGGGCAATGATGTCTTGCATTTTATCATCCTTTCGGTTGGCGGCCGAGCTTTCGCTCATTCGATTCATTAAAATTCAGTTCGGCTGCACTTCTTAAAAATCTGACGCAACTAGGGAACAATGTGACGCAGACCGGGTATTTTTCTCAGAAGCATGGTTGTCAGAACCGACAATATCAGCGCAAGCACGGTAGCCAAAAACACATAAAGAAGAGAGGCTCTTTCTATGTTTACGAGTTTGAGATTCTCCTCAAAGACATCCAGAAAATACCGGTGTATCAGATAGATGGGAAAGGTATATCCCTGCAGATAAGTGAACGCTTTGACGGCTTTCTGATTTTTTATCCTCATTCCAAGCTGCTTCACAAGCAGAAAGACGCCGGTAGAATACAGAACGCACGCAGATTGTAATATCCCTTATAGAACTGCACCACATTGCCGTTGGGGTCGGCCTTTGTTTCAAAATAAGTACCGAGAATATGCGCCAGCAAGCCCGCAAGCGCAGCAGCGTAGATAAGCAAACGAAATGCGAGTCGGATTTCTCGTTTGTGAAGGACATATCCGACAAGAACAAAAAACAGATATTCAAAACCAACATAGATTTTATATGTCCAGCCAAAATCAATATCCGCATAATGCTTGAGCAAGGAAAGCCCAAAGGGTATCACAAAGTTAATGACGAGCGCTATCCCGATGATATATGTAAAAATCTTCACACGTTTTTCCTTGCGTACCGAAGCAAACAGAGGAATCACCATGTAAATGCAAAACAGCGGAATAAAGAACCAGTAAATATCTCTGAACTTTGTATTGACAATGCCGTTAACAACTTTGAGAAACGTCCAGTCTAAGCCTTCGTTCGGCTCTCCGACCAGCATTGCCCAAATCACCTTGCGATACGCCCACAGCAGGCCTACTACGCTCCATGCCAAAAAAGGGATCACCGCTTTTTTGAATCGTTTTTTGAAGAATTCTTTTGTCGAATATCTGTCCTGATAATCAATCAGCGTTGCGCCGGAGAGCATAAAGAATACGGGGACCGCAAAATAAAAAACACTCTCGATAACGTTGGCTGTAGCCCAATAAGGCTTTGATCTGTCTAACCAGAAACTGACATTGGCGTGCAGGATAACAACCGAAACAGCGGCAAACACATTCATAACGCTGATATAGGCAATACTGCTGTTCCGCTTAATGCTGTTCTGATTCAAAACAATCTCTCCCTATCATCATGATTGATTATCTCTAAAAACCAATGATTGAAGCCGTTTTCACGCAACTTGTCAGTTGAACGAGCAGCCTCAACGGTTTACAAATCTTATTCTAACATAAATATTACATCTGTCAAGAGCAATAAATGAATGTCATTTACAGAAAACAAGCCGTTTTTCATATTCGCAACGCACCGCTTGGCATAAGGTATTATAATTTGTATATTGCAAAGATATAAAAAGCAGGCAACCTTATCATAAGGCTGCCTGCGTATTGTATTATTTATCCAAGCTCTTCATTGTCGGGATTGACAGTACCGCCGTTTTGTAAGCTGCCAAAAGCTCCTAAGTCCTGTTATTTTCAGGGGTTAAAATCTTTCG
>CADBSZ010000116.1 GCA_902797525.1 uncultured Ruminococcus sp.
GAATTTTTGAAAGGCGGTCGGGAGCGCATAGACCTCGCGCAGTTCTTCCTCCGAAGCCCACACAAAGCCGCCGCCCGGCTCCTCTGCCGTCACGCGCCAGCCTTGCATCAGCCAGTCAATGTGCGTGAACACATGCTTGGCGTTTTTGATATAGGCGACGCCTTCCGCGCGCAGTCCGCGCTGTTGAAGCCACATGCGGATTTCGGCCTCCGTCAAGTAGCCTTCTGCGTTCGGAAGCTGATACATTCCCGACAGCAAACCGCTGCCGCCGCGTTTTTCAATGGCGGTTTTGCCGTTCGGCGCGGTTATCAGCAAAACGGTTTTCTTTTCTTGGCGGCGCTTGGTCTGTTTGACGCGCACGGGAATTTCAGCCGTCAGGTTTTCTTTGTATGCTGTGCAGCTTTGGCGGACGGGACACGCCTTGCAATCCGGCTCGCCGTTTGGCAGGCAAACGGTTTCGCCCAGCTCCATTAAGGCTTCGTTAAACGCGCCTGCACGGTCGGGCATATTTTCGCCCAACAGCGCGGCGACCTTCTTTTTTGTGTCGGCCAGCAGCACATTTTCTCGGCTTCCGAGCACGCGCGACGCCACACGCAGAACGTTTCCGTCCACGGCGGGCACCTTTTCGTTAAAGCAAATGGAGGCAATCGCCCCCGCGGTGTACTCTCCCACGCCCGGCAGTGTAAGAATGTCGGCGTAACGCTTCGGAAACACGCCGCCGAAGTCGCGCATAATCGTTTGCGCGGCTTTTTTCAGGTTTCGGGCGCGGCTGTAGTAACCCAACCCCTCCCACAGCTTGAGCAGCCGGTCGTCGTCAACGCGGCTCAGGCTTTTTACATCGGGCAGTTCGCGCATAAACCGTTCGTAATAGCGGATAACCGCTTCAATCCGCGTTTGCTGGAGCATGATTTCCGACACCCACACATGATAGGGCTCGGCGTCGCGCCGCCATGGCAGGCCGCGCTTGTTTTTGTCAAACCACGCCAAAAGCGGCGCGGTGATGGTGTTTAGTTGAGCGTGCATGACTTCTCCTTTAGTCGGTTTCAACCGGCGTTTCGTTTTCCGTCCGTTTCAGTTTTTTAAAGAAACGCACGGCAAACAGCATGGTAATGGGGAACGACAGCACCAGCGCAATCGGCTGCGCCTCCTGAATCCCCTCGAGTCCGCGCAAATTGGCGAGCAGCGGCAGCAGCGGCACAAACAGCAGTCCGCTGCGCAGAGAGGAGATAAACGACGCGCCAAACCGCTGCCCCGTGCTTTGCATCAGCATTTCCACCGCCATGCAGGGTGGCAGCAGCAGCGTTGCAAGCGCCTGCAGCCGCAGGGCGCGCGTACCGATTTCGATCACCTGCGAATCGTCGCGGAACAGCCCGATTAAGCTGCCCGAAAAGAGAATCAGCAGGGTGCAGGCGACGATGATAATTCCCTCGGCAGCGGCGCAGGTAAAATAAAAGCCCCGGCGCAGACGGTCAAACCTTTTTGCGCCGTAGTTAAACGCCGCAACGGGCTGAAAGCCCTGTCCGACGCCGAGCGCAACAGAAAACGCGAAAAACACCACGCGCGACACAATGCTCATGGCGGCAACCGCCGCGTCTCCGTAAACCGCACAATGGGAGTTGAGCAGCACGGTGGTCAGGCTGTTCAAGCCTTGCCGCAGCAGACTGGGAAAGCCTGTGGCGACGATGTTACCAACCATTCTCGGGGCGCCGTGCAAAGCTTTTTTCAGGCTCAGGCGCGTTTCGGTTTTACCCGACAAAAACATAAACAACAGCACGCCCCAGCTCACAAGCTGACTCAGCGCGGTGGAAAGCCCCGCGCCGGCAACCCCTAAGCCGCAGCCGAACATCAGCACCGGGTCGCCAGCTATGTTCAGCGCGGCGCCGACCATCAGCCCAATCATGCCAAGGTACGCCCTGCCCTCATAACGAAGTAAATTATTGAGCGTAAAGCCGGAGCATAAAAACGGCGCAGAAAGCAAAATATAAAAGATGTAGGTTTTGGCAAACGGCGCAATGGTGGCGGTGCTGCCGAGCAGCGTCACAATGCCGTCGAGCCAAACAAAGCCGATGACGCCAATCAGCACGCCGCACAACAGTGAGGCAAAAAAGCCTGCCGAAGCAAATGCGGACGCGCGTTCCCTGTCCTTTGCACCGAGGGCGCGCGACAAAATACTGCCTGCACCCTGACCGAAGCAAAAGCCGAACGCCTGAATCACCGCCATAAAACCGAACACCACGCCCACCGCGCCGCTGGCGCTGGTGCCAAGCCGGCCGACAAAGGCGGTGTCAACTAAGTTGTAAATATTGGTGACAAGCATGGAAATAACCGACGGCACGGAAAGCGCAAGCACCAACCGCGGAATCGGCGTTTTCGTCATTCTGTCAAATTGTGATGTTCCGTTTTTCTGTTTCATATTGCTGTGTAACCTCTCTTATCTCCCCTATTTTATCACCCGATTCGGCCTGTGTCCAGCGTTATTTTGTGTTCGCTCCGCGCAACGTGATATGCATTCACCTTTCGGTCATTGACGGACGGGGGTTGAAATGTTATAATTTTAACGGTTAAATGACAAAATTCGACACGGAGGAAAAAGTATGAGCAACACCGTTCAAATCCGCTATTTCAGCGGTTACATCCGCAACTGGAAACGCCTTTGCGAGGAGCTTGGCATTGACACCACCCTTAAGCGCCGTGAGCGCGAGGAAGCGATTTTGACAAAAGCGTATCAAACGTGGCGCCTCGACATGATGAACCGCATTTACGGCATGTTCGCGATGGCGATTTGGGACGACGCGGCGCAAAAGCTGTTCGTCATCCGCGACCAGGTTGGTCAAAAGCAGATGTTTTACACCGTTGCGCAGGGCGAACTGCTGTGCTCGGGCGACATCAACGAAATCGCCGCCGATGCGCGCGTCAAAAAACAGCTCAACAAAAGAATGCTGCAGCACTACCTGTTTTACGGCTATCCCATCGGCGAGGAAACCTTTTATGAGGGAATTTTTAAGCTGCTGCCCGGCCACTATGTGGAGTGGGACGGCAAAAACGCGAAGGTCGTCCGCTATTGGAAGCCCGAGTTCACGCCCGACAACAGCAAGAGCGTAGAGGAATGGGCGGCTCAAATTGAAAAAACCGTTGATGAAATTTTGGACGAGGAACGCGGCGACGCCGAGGTGCCGTACAAGGAATCGTTCCTGTCGGGCGGCGTGGATTCATCCTATCTGTTCGCGGCGAGCGACGCAGCGCAGGCAAACACCATCGGCTACGAGGAATCGGGCTTTGACGAGTCCGTGCTGGCGCGCCGCACCGCCGAAGCGCTCGGCAAGCCGTTCGGCGTGAAAATGATGGGACCTGCCGAGTATTTTGATCGGATTCCCACCGTGATTGACAAGATGGGCCAACCCTTGGGCGACGCGTCCGCCGTGGCGTTCTCCATCGGCTGCTCCGCTGTGCGCGAGCACGCCGAGGTGGTGTATTCGGGTGAGGGAATCGACGAATTTTTCGGCGGCTACAATGCCCACAAGCGCGAGCTGCCCTCCGACTGGACATACCTGACCTGTTCGCACATCATGTCCGAGGAAGTGGTGAAGTCGCTGATGCGCGACTTTGACGACAGCGTCAAGGCGGTTGATCCCGTTGCCCCCTACTGGGCGGAGGTTCAGGGGCAGGATCCGCTGGCACAAAAGCTGACAATTGACGTTTCGCTGTGGCTCGAGGGCGATATTTACCTCAACACCGACCGCACCAGCACCGCCTGCGGCATTGAACTGCACACGCCGTTTTCCGATTTGCGCCTGTTCAATATCGCACGCAAAATTCCTGCGGAATACAAGTTTATGAACGGCCAAAACAAATACGTGTTCCGCCTTGCGGCAAGCAGCAAGCTGCCCGACGAGGTGGCGTTCCGCAAAAAGGTCGGCTTTGCCGTTCCCGTGCGCAAGTGGCTGGCGGACGAGCAGTACAACAAGCCGATTGCGGACAAGCTGTTCGGCGAAACCTCGCAAAAGTTTTTTCATCAAGACGTTGTTCGCGACATGTGGACGCGCTATCTCGGCGGCGAGGAAACCCTGTGGAACCGCGTTTACGCCGTTTACGCGTTCCTGCTTTGGTATGATTTAAAATTTTAAGCAGCGTGACGGCAACCGAGTGGCTGTCAGCGCGCAAAATATGATACAGTAACGCCCCGCAGCGCAGAAATCTGTACTGTGGGGCGTTTGCTTTTCGCGGTAATAAAGCGTATAATGAGCACGAAAACACGAAAGGAGTTTTTCATGAAAAGCTTTCAATCTGTTGCGGACTGGTCTGTTGCGGACTGGTTTGACTGGAAAAATCATAACGGAAATGACTCTGTGGAAAACAGTCATAAAAACGCGCTCAAAAAACTGGGCTGGCGCCATCCCGATGTTTTATATTCATTTTTGGGCATTTACTGCCTCGGCTTGGAAACGCAGTCGCAGTACAAGGACAGGTTCAATCAGTTATGGGAACAGGAAAACAACGCGCGCCAAAAGCGGTACAGCCGGCAATTTTTACAAAAATGCTGCGCCGACAGCCACCTCCGGGAATTCAACAACACGCACGAGCTAAAAGATTTTTTAAGCGTTTATTACTCGCTCGGCAACCTGATTCCCGTTTGGCCGGGCGGCAATAGTGCGCGCGGCAGAGCCGGCGTTTATGATATTCCCGAGGTGTTTTTCCACCAAAAGGACGTCCGTCCGTGGGCGGAGCGTTTGCTTGAGGTTTATCCGGACGCCGCTTTATCCGACGTCGTTAAAACCAATATACTCGCCGCGGAACACGGCAGTGTTTACGCCGTGTTTGACAGTATTACTAATTTTAAAACCTGGCTTGGACACGAAGACAATTATTTTCGCTATGTATCGCACTGCATTCAGGTCATTCAAAGCCGAGAGAAACACTTGAAAAAACACCTGCGCAAATGACGAAAGCAAAAAGTGCCGGTAGGCACTCTCACCCGCCTTCGGAAAGTATGTGTGTACGGCGACATTTCTGCAACGGCGGGGTCAAAATATAGAGTTTCCTATAAAGCAAAAAAACACGCCCCGGAATCCGGGGCGTGTTGTTGTTTTGGAAAGTTGCTTATTCAGCAGGCTCCAAAGTGGAGAGCTGCTTGAGGTGAGCGTACTTCTGCTCCGCGTTCTTTTCAGCCTCGGTGAAGAGCTTTTCTGCTCTTTCGGGGAAGGAACGGGTGAGCGCGTTGTAGCGAACCTCGCCCATGATGAAGTCACGGTAGGAAGCAGTGGGAGCCTTGGAATCGAGCTGGAAGGGATTTTTGCCTTCGTCAGCCAGACGGGGATCGTAACGGAAGGTGTTCCAGTAACCTGCGTCAACAGCCTTCTTCTCCTCGAGCTGAGCGATGCCCATGCCGCCCTTGATACCGTGGTTGATACAGGGAGCGTAGCAGATGATCAGCGACGGACCGTTGTAGCTTTCCGCCTCAACCATCGCCTTGAGAACCTGGTTGTTGTCAGCGCCCATAGCAACCTGAGCGGTGTAAACATAGCCGTAGCTCATAGCGATTGCCGCAAGGTCTTTCTTCTTAACAGCCTTACCTGCAGCAGCGAACTGTGCAACGGAGCCGATAGGAGTTGCCTTGGAGGACTGACCGCCGGTGTTGGAGTAAACCTCGGTATCGAATACGAGGATGTTAACGTTCTCGCCCGAAGCGATTAC
>CADBSZ010000117.1 GCA_902797525.1 uncultured Ruminococcus sp.
AGAAATGGGCGAGCCGTACAAGGTTGAGCTTGCCAAGGAGCACACCGACAAGGGCGAGAAAATCAGCTTTTATAAGCAGGGCGAGTTCACCGACCTTTGCGCAGGACCTCACCTGATGAGCGTTGCCGCTGTTAAGGCGATTGAGCTGACCAACTGCACCGGCGCTTATTGGCGCGGCGATGCAAATAACGCCCAGCTTTGCCGCGTTTATGGCATTGCGTTCCCAAAAGCGTCTATGCTTGAGGAGCATTTAACCATGCTTGAGGAAGCCAAAAAACGCGACCATAACAAAATCGGCCGTGAACTGGGCTTCTTTACGACCGTTGATTACATCGGTCAGGGACTGCCGATTCTACTCCCCAAGGGCGCACGTGTGATTCAGCTTCTCCAGCGTTTTGTCGAAGATGAAGAGCAGCGCCGCGGATGGCTTTTGACCAAAACGCCGTTTATGGCTAAAAGCGACCTCTATAAAATCAGCGGTCACTGGGACCATTACAAAGACGGTATGTTCATTCTCGGCGATCCCGACAGCGAGGAAGATGTTTATGCGCTTCGTCCGATGACCTGTCCGTTCCAGTATCAGGCTTATCTCAACGAGCAGCGCTCTTACCGTGACCTGCCCTTACGCTATAACGAAACCTCCACGCTGTTCCGCAATGAGGCTTCCGGCGAAATGCACGGCTTAATCCGCGTTCGTCAGTTCACCATTTCGGAGGGACACCTGATGTGTACGCCCGAACAGCTCGAGGATGAGTTTAGACAGTGCGTCGAGCTGGCTACCTTTATGCTCAAAACCGTTGGTTTGTATGAGGACGTTTCCTACCGCTTCTCGCAATGGGACCCCAACGACCGCGAAAAATATATCGGCACTGAGGAAGAATGGGACAATGTTCAGGGTATGATGGGAAGAATCTTAGATCATCTCGGCCTTGAATATAAAATCGGCATCGGCGAAGCAGCGTTCTACGGTCCGAAGCTCGACATTCAAATCAAGAACGTATACGGTAAAGAGGACACCCTCATCACCATTCAAATCGACCCGATGATTGCCGAAAAATTCGGCATGGAATACGTTGACCGTGACGGTGTGAAGAAAAATCCCTTCATTATTCACCGCACCTCCATTGGCTGCTACGAAAGAACCCTGGCGCTGCTGATTGAAAAATACGCCGGCGCGTTCCCGATGTGGCTTGCTCCCACTCAGGTAAAGGTACTTGCCGTTGCCGACAGACACCTCGACTATGCATATGAAATCAAAAAAGCGCTTGAGGCGCAGGGCATGCGCGTTGAGGTTGACAGCAGAAGCGAAAAAATCGGCTACAAAATCCGTGAAGCACAGCTTGAAAAGGTGCCCTACATGGTCATTGTCGGCGACAAGGACATCGAAGCGAACACCGTTTCTATCCGTCACAGAAAAGAAGGCGACCTCGGCGCAATGCAGCTTGAGGACTTCATCAAAATGGCGATGGATGAAATCAACACCAAAGCAATTAAGTAAGCAGGTGACACATGGGACTTTCCCCATATGACAAACAAAGCTACAAAGAATCCAAGCGCCGCCGCAGACAGGCGCTCCTGCAAAGCGAAACGGGCTATATTATGCCCTATAAGCGCAGCAAAAAGCCGCTGATCATCATTCTCGGCATTGTTGCCGCGGTTTGCCTTTGCGTTGCGGCGCTGATTACCTTTCGAATCATTCAAACACAACCCGCTCAAAAGGCAACAAAGGTCACAACGCTTTCCGAAGAAGAAAAGCTTTGGGTGGTCAACCGTCTTCATCCGCTCACGCCGCAGGATACGCCACCTTTGACGGAGCTTGACGGCATTCTTGTCCATACAGCAATCGCCGATGATCTCAACGCGTTTTTGCAGGCGGCGTCAGAGCAGGGAATCACTTTAAAACTCACCAAGGGCTATGTGTCCTATGAAGAACAAAAGTCACTGTATGAAGCTAATCTCGCACAGTTTCAGTCCGATCCTGCCTACACGCCCGTGCGTGCACAGGCGGCGGCGCAGCGAATTGTTCCCGAACCGGGCTGCTGTGAAAGCCAAACCGGTATGCTTGTTCAATTTGATGTCGGCGATTCACTGACAAAAGCGTTTGTAGAACGCGAGTGTATTAATTACGGCTTTATTCTCCGCTATCCCGATGACAAAGAGGACATTACGCACATTCAGCCGTCTAACACATATTACCGCTATGTCGGCGCCGAACATGCCGAAAAAATGCGTGCCTTCGGCATGTGCCTGGAGGAATACGCCGAGTATCTTCAATTCTATTAAACAGGCAGATTTTCAGAACGGAAGTGATAGATAATGAAAATTGAATTTGAAAACGCCTCAAAGCAGAATAAAGCTCAGCGCTTTTTTCGCCGCGCATTTCGTAAATTCAGCAAAAAATCACGTTTGTTCCGACGCGTAACCATCATTGTTGCCGCGGTGTTGGCGGTTTCTATCCTTGTTTCGCTCATCATGCTGCCGATTGCGTGTCACAACCGCGCTGAAGAAGTGCCTGCTGCGCAAACGACCACAGAATCCGCTCCGGCATCCAAAGAGCATTTTATCAGCGGAATCCCCATTGTGATTCAGGATTATTATAAAGCCGGCTGTGAAACCTATGCCTGCACCATGCTGCTGCAGGGGCTTGGCTATCAGATAGACGAGCACGAGTTTGTCGATAACTACCTGATACGCCGCGACATGTCCTACAGTGAGGACGGCACCCAATTCCTCGGTCCCGACATGGACGCCGCGTTTGCAGGCGACATTTTCACCGGACACGGTATCAACTGTCCGGCGATGGCAAAATCCATCAACAACTATTTAAAAACCCAAAAAACAGGGGACACTGCCGTTTGGTCAAAGGAAAAAACGCTTGCTCAGCTTTGCGAAGAATACATCGACAACGATATTCCCGTCTTAACATGGGTTACTACCTACATGCAGGAATCCTATGAAAAGTTTTCGTGGATCATCAATTATGTAGATGAAAACTGCACGCATAAAATCGGAGACGAAATCGCCTGGCGGCAAAACGAGCACTGCATGGTACTCATCGGCTACACCGAAACGCAGTATATTTTCTGCGATTCTGTAGCAGGCAAGGTGGTTTATCACGACAAAGACCTCGCCGAAACCCGTTTTAAAGAAATCGGAGAACAATCTGTTGCCGTGTATGATCCGTTATCTTTGTCAAACCCTTAAAAAAATTTCAAAAACCCCTTGCATTTTGTAAACAGATGTAGTATAATCGATATGTTAATTGCGTAAAGTAAGTAGGTGAAAAGAATGAAAGAAAATATCCATCC
>CADBSZ010000118.1 GCA_902797525.1 uncultured Ruminococcus sp.
CAAGGCGCTGCAATATAACAACAGCTTTATTATTGTCGGTTGGATTCCGTCCGACAAGGCGCCCCGGCTTCAGCGCCGTCTGAAAAAAATCAGAAGTATTGAGCTTGACCTTTCGGACGCGAAGTCGGAAATGGAAAAATCTCCGCCGGTAAAGCTGAAAAACTGCTTTTTGGCAAAGCCGTTTGAGTTTTATACCGAAATGTACGGCGTTCCGAAGTATAATGAAATTGACCCGACGCTGTTTGTGGCGATTACCTATATCATTATTTTCGGCATTATGTTTGCCGATTTGGGACAGGGCTTGTGCCTTTCCGTTGTCGGCTGGCTGATGTGGAAGCTCAAAAAAATGAAAATCGGCAAAATTCTGCTTCCCTGCGGCATTTCATCCGCAGTGATGGGCACGGTGCTGGGCAGTGTGTTCGGCTTTGAGCATTTGCTCGACCCGATGTACCGCGCGCTGGGCTTTGACGGAAAACCGATTGAAGTGATGGAAAACACCAACACGATTATTCTCGCAGCGATTGTTATCGGTGTGGTGCTGCTGATGATTGCGATGATGCTGAATGTGTATTCGTCCTTTAAGCAGCACAACATCGGCCGGGCGCTGTTCAACCAGAGCGGCGTGGCAGGCATTGTGTTCTACGGAGCGCTGGTGTTCGGCTTGGCAGGACAGCTGTTCCTCGGCTGGAACATTCTTTCTCTCCCCTATATTTTGGGATTGATTGTATTTCCGTTTATTTTGATTTTCTTCGACGAGCCGCTGTCGGATTTGGTCAACGGCGAAAAAGACTGGCAGCCCGAAAGCTGGGGCGGCTATATTGTGGAAAAACTGTTTGAGTCGATTGAAGTGCTGCTCAGCTACGTGACAAATACCATGAGCTTTTTGCGTGTGGGCGCGTTTGTACTGGTGCATGCAGGTATGATGCTGGTTGTTTTTGTGCTTGCCGAAACCGTCGGCGGCGTCGGCTACTGGGTGGTTGTCGTCATCGGCAACGGCTTGGTGATGGCGCTGGAGGCGCTGCTTGTGGCAATTCAAGTGCTTCGTTTGGAATACTATGAGATGTTCAGCCGCTTCTATTCGGGAGAAGGCAGAGCATATGAACCTGTTAAATTAAAACTGGAATAATATTTGGAGGAAACAAAAATGTCAATTTTTAATTTTATTATGATGGCTGTACCCGCTGTTTTTTTGGTTGCTTCCGTTGCAATCGTTGTCAAAGCCGTTGGACGCGGCAAAAGCAGAAAGAAAACTTTAATGATGCAGCTCGCTTCCTTTGCGGCTGTGTTTGCGGTTTGTCTGGTTTGTCCGCTGGTTGTCGGCGCGGCAGGTGAAACTGCTCCTGTCAGCGAAGCAGTGGCGGTTGCACAGGCTAATTCAAGCGGCATCGCTTATATCGCGGCAGCAATGGCAACCGGCCTTTCCTGCATCGGCGGCGGTATCGCTGTCGGTAAGGCGGCGCCTGCGGCTATCGGCGCAACCAGCGAGGATCCCAAAGCCTTCGGTAAGGCGATTATCTTCGTTGCGCTCGGTGAAGGTATCGCACTGTACGGCATGCTGATTTCGATTATGATTATCTCTAACATCGGTTAATATGAAGGAAGAACGATGAAATTTTTTCTGATTAGCGATAACGTTGATACTCAAATGGGCATGCGTTTTGCCGGAATTGACGGTGTTGTGGTGCATGAGGAAGAAGAAGTGCGCCGCGAGCTGAGCGACGCGATGCAGCGCGAGGATATTGCCGTCATTTTGATGACGGAGCGCCTGGTGTCGCTCTGTCCCGATTTGGTCTATGAACTGAAATTAAACCAAAAGCGGCCGCTGATTGTGGAAATTCCCGACAGACACGGCAACGGCAGAACAAAGGACAGTATTACCAAATACGTTCAGGACGCCATCGGCGTTAAGCTGTAATTTGAAGATAGAGGTAGCATTATATGGGAAACAGCGCTAAAACAGATAATTTTCTCAAGGCGATTAAACGCTATGCAAAGGTGCAACAGAGCGCGCTTGACAAAGAAATGAAACAGCTCAAGCAGGAAAAGACGAAGCTGACCGCCGAAAAGGCAGCGCATGACAGCGAAAAGCTGATTGCCGAACGTTTGGAACAAAAGCGCAGCGAACAAACCGGCGTGCTCGCAAAGAAAACACAGGAAGGTCAGAAAGCGCTTTTTCTGCAACGTGCGCAGATGACCGACGAGGTGTTTGCAAAGGCGGAAAAAAGACTGACGGATTACGCGCAAACAGCCGAATACCGTAAAAAACTGACTGAGAGCGCGCAAAAAATTGCCGCGTTGTTCGGCGGCCGTCCGTGCGTATTGTACATCCGTGAAAACGACAGCGATTTTGCCGAATCTATTTTGAAAGTTTTTAACGGCACGGCCGAGCTTCAAACCGACAAGACCATCAAAATCGGCGGCGTAAAGGGCTATTGCAAGTCGATGCGCGTTATTGCCGACGAAACCCTTGACAGCAAGCTGCTGGCACAAAGAGAATGGTTTATTGAAAACGCTGCGTTAAGCGTGCTTTAATCGTATTAAAAGAGTGAGTACTATGGAAAACAACAATGTAATCTACGGTATTAACGGTCCTGTTGTTACCGTAAAGAACGCCGACTGTTTTGAAATGATGGAGATGGTGCACGTCGGTACGCAAAAACTCGTTGGCGAGGTCATCGGCATCACGGACGGCTATACAACAATTCAGGTGTATGAGGAAACCACGGGACTCAAGCCCGGCGACCCTGTTGAGGGCACCGGCGCGCCGATGAACGTGTTGCTCGGTCCCGGAATTATAGACAATATTTTTGACGGCATTGAACGGCCGCTGAAAGCCATTGAGGAACAGGCAGGCGCATTTATTAACCGCGGCGCAGCGGTGTCATCACTCGACACCGAACGGCTGTGGAACGTCACCATGCAAATAAAACCCGGCGACAAGCTGGAGGGCGGTCAGATTTACGCCACCCTCCCCGAAACGCCGATTATTGAACACCGCGTTATGCTGCACCCGAGCCTTTCGGGCGTAGTAAAAAGCGTAAAACCCAACGGCGAATACAAGCTGTTTGACACGGTTGCCGTGTTGGAGGACGAATGGGGCAACGAGCATGAGCTGACGCTGTGCCAGCAGTGGCCGATCCGTTCCTCACGCCCGGTGAAGGACAGACTGACGCCCTCAATTCCGCTGATTACCGGTCAGCGCATTATGGACACCCTCTTTCCCATTGCCAAAGGCGGCACGGCGGCGATTCCGGGCGGCTTTGGCACCGGCAAGACCATGAACCAGCATCAGCTTGCAAAATGGTGCGACGCGGATATTATTATTTATGTCGGCTGCGGCGAGCGCGGCAATGAGATGAGCCAGGTTTTGGAGGAGTTTTCGGAGCTGATTGACCCGAAGTCGCAGCGCCCGATGACCGACAGAACCGTGCTGATTGCAAACACCTCCAACATGCCGGTCGCAGCGCGTGAGGCAAGCATTTACACCGGCATTACCCTGGCAGAATACTATCGCGACATGGGCTATCATGTGGCGATGATGGCGGACTCCACCTCGCGCTGGGCAGAGGCGCTGAGAGAAATTTCGGGCCGTTTGGAGGAGATGCCTGCCGAGGAAGGCTTCCCGGCCTATCTTCCCTCCCGCTTGGCGGAGTTTTATGAAAGAGGCGGCAGAGCGCAGGTGCTCTCGGGCGGTGAAGGCTCGGTCACGCTGATTGGCGCGGTGTCGCCGCAGGGCTCGGACTTTTCGGAGCCTGTGACACAGAACACTAAGCGATTTACACGCTGCTTCTGGGCGCTTGACAAGTCGCTTGCCTATGCAAGACACTATCCTGCCATCAACTGGATTCAAAGCTACAGCGAATACTTTAACGACCTCGACCCGTGGTTTAAGGAACACCTCGGCGAGGAGTTTGTGGAATACCGCAACCGAATCAGTGCACTGCTTCAGGAGGAAGCGTCGCTGATGGAGATTGTAAAACTAATCGGCTCGGACGTTTTGCCCGACGACCAAAAGCTGGTGATTGAAACCGCGCGCGCAATCCGCGTCGGCTTTTTGCAGCAGAACGCATTTCACGCGGATGACACCTATGTGCCGCTTGAAAAACAAAAGCTGATGATGAAAACCATTTTGCATCTTCACGAAAAGGCCAAGGAGATTGTGGCAAAGGAAATTCCGCTGTCCAAGATTTTAAGTCTCGGCTTGTTTGACAAGCTGACAAAAATGAAATATGATATTCCGAACAATAAGCTTGAGATGTTTGACAGCTACATCAGGGACATCGACGAAAAGCTTGCGCAAATTGACAGATAAGGAGGAAACGCTTTGATTATTGATTATGTAGGCGTTAAGGAAATTAACGGCTCGCTCATCGTTATGGATGGCGTTAAGGGCGTTTCCAACGAAGAAATTGTTGACATTAAGCTCGACAACGGCACCACCCGTCAGGGCCGTGTGGTGCAGATTGACGGCGAGCGGATTGTTGTTCAGGTGTTTGAGGGAACGCGCGGCATCAGCCTGACCAACACCAAGACCAGGCTGACCGGCCACCCGATGGAAATGCCTCTCTCTCCCGAAATCATCGGCAGGGTGCTCGACGGCGCCGGCAGACCGATTGACGGCCTGGGTGATATTTTCCCGGTAAAACGCCAAAACATTAACGGCACACCGATAAACCCGGTTTCCCGCGTGTATCCGAAGAACTATATCAACACCGGCATTTCGACCATTGACACGCTGATGACGCTGATTCGCGGTCAAAAACTGCCGATTTTCTCCGGCTCAGGTATGACGCATAACGATTTGGCTGTGCAGATTGTCCGTCAGGCGAAAATCAGCGGCGCGGACAACACCAATTTCGGCGTGGTATTCGCTGCGATGGGCGTCCAAAAGGACGTTGCAGAATATTTTAGAAAAAGCTTTGAGGAAAGCGGCGTTCTGTCGCGCGTGGTCATGCTCCTCAACCTCAGCAACGACCCGATTATTGAGCGTACCCTTACGCCGCGCTGTGCGCTGACGATTGCGGAATACCTTGCATTTGAGCTGGATATGCATATACTTGTTATCATGACCGATATGACCTCTTACGCTGAGGCGCTGCGTGAGTTTTCGTCCTCAAAGGGTGAAATTCCCGGCAGAAAGGGCTATCCCGGCTATTTGTATTCCGACCTTGCCTCGCTTTACGAGCGCGCGGGCATGATTAAGGGACATTCCGGCTCGGTGACGCAAATTCCGATTTTGACTATGCCCAACGATGACATTACCCACCCGATTCCCGATTTGACAGGCTATATTACCGAAGGTCAGATTGTTCTTGACCGCACCTTGCAGGGACAGGGCTTGTATCCGCCCGTCAGCGTTCTGCCGAGCTTGTCGCGACTGATGAAGGACGGTATCGGTGAGGGCTATACGCGCGGCGACCATCAGGCATTGGCGAATCAGCTGTTTGCTTCCTACGCGAAGGTAATTGACGCGCGTTCGCTTGCTTCCGTTATCGGCGAGGAGGAGCTTTCCCCCATCGACAAAAAATATATCGAATTCGGCAAGCTGTTTGAGTCAAGATTCGTCAATCAGGGCTTTACCGAAAACCGCAGTATCGAACAGAGCCTTGATTTGGGTTGGGAGCTGTTGTCTGCCCTGCCGCGCACCGAGCTTGACCGTGTGGACGACGCGGTGCTCGACATCTACTATAAGGGGTAAGAGATATGGCTGTTCAGGCAGTGCCCACCAAGGGCAACTTAATGAATACAAAAAAATCGCTGGCTCTTGCCAAAAACGGATATGAACTGCTCGACCGCAAGCGCAACATTTTGATTCGGGAAATGATGACGCTGATTGACCAGGTGAACGCCATTCAGGAAAAGATTGACAAGGCGTATGAGGAAGCGTATTTAGCGCTGCAAACTGCAAATGTGACCAATGGCTTTTGCGAGGATATTTCAAAGTCTGTGCCGATTGAGGATGGTCTGCATTTGGATTCGCGCAGCGTTATGGGCGTGGAAATCCCGATTTTGACCATCGACGAGCACCCGCACGAAAAATACATTTACTACGGCATGATGTCCACCAACTCCGCGGTTGACAAGGCGTATATGCTGTTTTCAAAAGTAAAGTATTTAACAGTGGAGCTGGCGGAAATTGAAAACAGCGTTTACCGCCTGGCCGACGCGATTAAAAAGACGCAAAAACGCGCCAACGCGCTGAAAAACATCATGATTCCGCGTTTTGAGGAAACCGTGAAGTTTATCTCCGACGCGCTCGATGAAAAGGACAGAGAGGAATTCAGCCGTTTAAAGGTGATTAAACGCAACAAGCTGCGAGAAGGCAGCGAAGAAGAATAATAATATAAGCAAAACCGCACGGACGCTTTGACGTTTGTGCGGTTATTTCTTTTATAATATACTATTTTATACCAATCTTCATTAAAAAGTAGACTTTCTACTTTTTAATAGCGCCGTAGGCGCGTCAAGATTGTATAAGACGGCAATTG
>CADBSZ010000119.1 GCA_902797525.1 uncultured Ruminococcus sp.
CACAGCGGCGGCTTGATGACGTTGGTGCAGTCCAAAAGACCGCCCATGCCGGTTTCCAGCACCACCACATCGCAGTTTGCGCGCGCGTGAATCAAAAATTGAAGGGCGTTTACATATTCAAACTCCGTGATGACAATGCCCTCATCGCGCAGCTTTTCAAGAACAGGGAAGGTTTCCTCCACAGCGGCGGTCAGCGTTTGCTTTGAAATCTTTTTATTGTTAATCTGAATCCGCTCGCGAAAATCAGTGATATAGGGCGAGATAAACAGCCCTGTTTTGTAGCCTGCCGCAACCAAAACGGACGACAGCATCGCGCAGACGGAGCCTTTGCCGTTGGTGCCTGCCACGTGGATATATTTCAGCTCATCCTGCGGGTTGCCCAGCCGGCGCAGCAATTCACGCATGCGGTCAAGCCCCGGGCGCGAACCGAAGGTCAGCAGCGAGTGGATTTTTTCAAGCGCATTTTCGTATGTCATCAAAGCAGCTCCCTGTAAATTTCGTTTTTCTTAAAGCCCGTCGCAGCGGCGGCTTCCTTGGCGGCGGCGGTCGCCTTTTCGCCGTTTTCCATCAGCTTTTTGGCAAGGGCGACGGCGGATTCCAATGTGTATTCCGCGCGTTCCTCTTGCTTTTTTCCCTCCAGCACGAGCACAATTTCGCCCTTCACACTGCCGTCGGCAAAATGCTCGGCGGCGTATTCGGTGGTGGTGCGGATGACTTCCTCGTGAATTTTCGTCAGCTCGCGCACAATGCTCAGGCGGCGGTTGCCAAAGGCGGCATACAGGTCGCGCAGGGTGGCAGGCAGCTTGTGGGGCGCTTCATAAAAAATCATGGTGCGTTTTTCACCGAGCAGGCTCTGCAAATGCTCGCCGCGACTCTTTTTGTTGACGCTCAAAAAGCCCTCAAAGGTAAAGCGTCCGGTGTCCAAGCCCGAAATTGCCAGAGCGGAAATCACGGCGCTCGGCCCCGGAATGACAACGGTTTGAATACCGCGCTCGCCGCACAGCTTAATCAAATCCTCGCCGGGGTCGGAAATGCAGGGCATGCCTGCGTCGGTGACAATCGCGCAGTTTTCGCCCTGCTCAATGCGCGCGCAAATCATTTCGCCGCGCTCGCGCTTGTTGTGCTCGTAATAACTCACCATCGGCTTTTTGATGCCGAGGTGGTTCAGCAGCTTTAGCGTGACGCGGGTGTCCTCGGCGGCGATAAAATCCACCGCGCTCAGCGTTTGCGCCGCGCGCGGCGATAAATCCGAGAGGTTGCCGATCGGTGTTCCGGTCACATATAGGATTCCTGACATATCATACCTCTTTGTCAATTGTTTTATAGTTTCCGTATATTGCAAGCATTTCCTGCGAAAAATCGCCCTGTTCGTCCTCGATAAACAGCGTGGGCAGCACGTCCAAAAAGCCGCGCTTGCCGCCGCGTCTGCCCTCAAGCAAAAACAGCTTCGGCGCTTTGCTTTTGCGCTGCTGCACCAGCCGCAGGCGCTTTGGCTCAACGGCAAATTTGCGCATGCTTTCCATCACGTCCGCCAACCGTTCGGGGCGCTGGCAAATGCAAAACCTGCCGCCGAACTGCAGCAAGTTTGCCGCCGCCCCGCACACGTCGTCGAGCGTGCACTCGGTTTCGTGGCGCGCAATCAGCTTGGCGCTGTCGGGATTTTGAATGCCCGTTCCGCCGAGCTTGTAGGGCGGATTGCAGGCGACCAAATCAAACGCGCCGAAGGGCAGCGTGCCCTTTAGGTTTTTTAAGTCGGCGTTGAGCGCCGTCAGCCGTTCCTCTAAATGATTGTAAGCGATACTGTCGCGCAAAAGCGCGCACGCGTCCGGCTGAATTTCCACTGCCGACACGCGGCAGCTTGGGTTATCCTTGAGCCACAGCAGCGGAATGGTGCCGCAGCCCGTGCCCAAGTCGGCGCATTTTTTGCTGCCTGAGGGCTTTGAAAAATCAGCGAGCAAGATGGTGTCGGTCGAAAAATGATAGCTGTCCGACACAAAAATTTCCATGCCGCCGCCCAGCGGCTCGCGGTGAATGTTTTTCATGTTCTTTCGTCCTCGCTCCAAGGTTCTCGCTTCATTATACAATAGGAAGGGGATTTCTGCAAGATGTTTATGCGCTGTCATATAACGGGCAGTCAAGTTGCTTGCGGCTAACTTCAAATCAATAAAGGCGGCAAGGTTTCCCTTGCCGCCTGTTCGGTTGCAAAAATTGACCTGTTAATCAGCCCTCGGCAGGAGCGCCTACGGGGCAAACATCGGCACAAGAGCCGCAGTCTACGCAAGCGTCAGCGTCGATAACATACTTACCGTCGCCCTCAGAGATTGCTGAACAAGGACATTCATCTGCACAAGCACCACACATAATGCATTCATCACTAATTACATATGCCATGGATTGTACACCTCCTTTAAAAGTTATCTATAGTATATCATATTTTGAAAAAAATTCAAGAGTTTGACGTTATTTTGTTCATTCCAAATTGCCCAATTGTTCCATCTCTTTTTTGTTCACCTTGATGTAGCCGTCCCTAACTATTTTGCACTGGCGCACGTTAAAGGTTTTTGGGGCGACGTCCGCCGGGGCGTTGTCGAGCTTGACCTTCAGGGTGCGCGCAATCAGGTTGTTTTCAACCACCAGGCCCTTGCCCTCGGGGGTGTTGACAATCGCGCCTACCTTTGGGGTGTGCTTGAGCAAATCAGTGTAGGCCTCCTGCTCGTATTTCAGACAGCACATCAGTCTGCCGCAGGTGCCCGAAATTTTTACCGGAGAAAGGGACAGCCCCTGTTCCTTTGCCATTTTTATGGAAACGGGCTGGAACTCGCCCATAAAGCCGTGGCAGCAGAATGGTCTGCCGCAAATGCCCAGTCCGCCCAGCATTTTTGCCTCGTCACGCACGCCGATTTGGCGCAACTCGATTCGGGTGCGGAACACCGACGCCAAATCCTTCACCAGCGCGCGGAAGTCTACTCTGCCGTCGGCGGTGAAATAGAAAATAATTTTGCTGTTGTCGAAGGTGTATTCCACGTTCACAAGCTTCATCTCCAGCTTGTGCGCGGCGATTTTTTGCTCGCAGATTTTGCGCGCTTCCTTTTCCTTTAAGTGGTTTTCCGCCAAGTGGTTTAAATCCTTTTCCGTCGCGATACGGATTAAGGGCTTGAGCGGATGATTTAAGCTTTCGTCGGGAATGGTCTTGTTTGCCATTGCCACCTCGCCGCATTCCAAGCCGCGCGCGGTTTCGACGATGACCATGTCGCCGGCGTTGAGCATATTGTTCAGCGGGTCAAAATAATAAACTTTGCCCACCTCTTTAAATCTTACGCCGATTACCTCTGCCATGTTATCCTCCTGAATTCTCCGCACAGCCAAGCGGTGAGGAGATTGATGTTTACATTTTGATTGATTTTATATTCAGAGCTGTCGCACAGCTCAATCATTTCGATGAGTTTTTTGCGCGTGAGCCTTGCCGCCAGCTGACGGGCAAGCTTGCTGTCGCCAATCGCTTCGCCGCCCGAGAGCAGTGCCAGCGCGTCGCGCAGGCTTTGCTTGGTCGCGGTCAAAATGTTGCCGGCTCTGTCCTTGTCGCGCAGGACATAAAGCGTTTTTAGCAGCGGATATTCCTGCGTTGCCAAAATGCCGCGGATGATCTTTGCCGCCGTGTCGAGCGTTTCGTTGTCGAAGGTTTCCTGTCCGCGAATGCGAATAATGGTAAAGCGCGACAAAATGGTGTCGAGCATGCTCTGCGCACTTTTGCACAGCAAAATGAAATACACATTCTGCGGCGGCTCCTCAAACAGCTTTAAAAACGTGTTTTGACCAAGCTCGTTGAGCCGCTCGTCGGTGTTTTCAAAGACATATACCTTTGCCGCCGCGTCGTTGGGCAGAATATACGCGTCCTTCATCAGCTCGCGCAGCTGTTGAACTGTGTACGCCTTCTTTTTCGGAAGCAGCTTCGGATAGGCGATGTCCGGGTGACTTTTGTGTTTGGCGTTCAGGCAGTTTTTGCATTTGCCGCAGGGCTTTGCCTCCTGACTGCATACCGCGAGCATCGAAAGAAACGTTGCAAGCGCCGACGCCTTTTCGCTGTCGGGACACTCAATCAAAATCGCGTGCGGCATGCGGCGGCTGCGGTCAAGCTCCTCCAAAAACGCCGTTGTGTTCCTGTCAAAATCAAATCCGTCAAAATTCACTGCCGTCACCTGCCGTTTAATTTGACAACGTTGGTGACGATGTCGCCCTTGCCGGTGATGTCGATGATGCCGTAGGTGGCATAATAGCCGCTGCACGAGCCGGGGTTCATCATATACAAACCGTCGTCATAGTCGGTCATCGGCATGTGCGTGTGGCCGAACAGCAGGATGTCCGCCTTCTGCTCACGCGCGGCGTATGCCAAATTGGCGCAGGTCATCTTTGCCTGATAAAGGTGTCCGTGGGTGACAAAAATCGTCTTGCCGCCGACGCTTACGGTCTCGGTTGCAGGCAGCAGGCTGCCGAAGTCGCAGTTGCCGCAAACGCCGACAACGGTTTTGTCGGTATATCTCTCTTTTAAATATTGAAACTCATTTGTGCCGTCGCCGCAGTGAATAATCACTTCGGCGTTTTTTTGCGCGTCCAGCGCGCGCTGAAAGGAGTACATATCGCCGTGGGTGTCCGATACAACTAAAATACGCATAAAAGCTCCTTTTTGTTTTGCGGCGTCATAAAACGCGGCGCCGCGCATAGTATAGGTTGAGGTGGTTTTATGTCCGAAAATAATAACGAAATGTTTGAATGTTTATCGCAGCAGCTCAATATGTCGCCCGCGCAAATCAAAACGGCCGCGCAACAGGGAAACGCGCAACAGCTGATGCAGAATCTTGACAGCGACAAGGCGGAAAAGGTCAACGCGATTCTCAGCGACCCCGAAAAGGCAAAGGCGCTGCTGAACAGTCCGCAGGCGCAGGCGCTGATGAAGCTGCTGAACAAAGAGTAGGAGAGTCAAAAATGTCTGAATTACAGGATACACTTAATCAAATTATGAGCAATCCCGAGGCGATGCGTCAGGTGCAGAGCCTCGGCGAGCAGCTCGGGCTGTCGGGAAGCACGCCGTCGCCGCCTCCTGCCGCTCCTGCGCCGCCTGCCGTGCCGGGCGGCAACGCGGAAATGATGTCCGCGCTTACCAAGCTGGCGCCGCTGATGAGCACTGCCGCGCCGAACGATGAAACCGCCGCCCTGCTCAACGCCTTAAAGCCGTTTTTAAGCGGAGAAAAGCTGCAGCGCCTGCAAAGCGCCCAGCGGCTGATTCGCGTCATTCGCATGATACCGCTGATAAAAGACAGCGGATTGTTTTTATAACGCGGAGGTGAAATATGCCCAGCTTTGAAGAAGAGGCGTTTGAACGCGCCCGGAAAATGTCGCATAACCGCCGCCAAAATTCCGCGCCGCACCGTGAGGAGCCACCTGCAAAGGAGCCGCCAAAGCCTGCCCCGAGCGAAAAAACCGAAAAATCCGAAAAATCCGAAAAATCCGAAAAATTCGAAAAATTCGAAAAACCGAAGCCTGCTCCCATAAAGCCGCCTGCCGCGCCGAATATGCTGGAAACGCTGTTTCAAAACAGGGAAAACAGCCTGATACTCATGCTTTTGTTGCTGCTGATGGACGAGAAAAACGACCCGTCGCTGATTTTTTCACTGATGTATTTGTTGTTATAAGCCGCTTATGCGCGAATTTGACCGTTGCCGCGGATGATAAACTTCATGCTTGTTAGCTCGTTTAACCCCATGGGGCCTCTGGCATGCAGCTTTTGGGTGGAAATGCCGATTTCCGCGCCCAGGCCGAACTCGCCGCCGTCTGTGAAGCGCGTGGATGCGTTCACATATACCGCAGCCGAATCCACGCCGTCGGTAAACTTGTTCGCGGCGTTGTAGTCGTTGGTGATAATGCTTTCGCTGTGACCGGTGCTGTATTTCGCGATGTGGTCAAGCGCGTCGTCAAGGCTGTCAACCACCTTCACGGCGAGAATATAGTCTAAAAATTCCACGGCGTAGTCGTTTTCCGTTGCGGGAATCACACACTCGCCCAAAACGGCGCGCGTTCTTTCGCAGCCGCGGATTTCCACGTTCTTTTTGTCAAGCTCTGCCTTAATCACGGGCAGGGCTTTTTCGGCGATGCTTTGGTGCACCAAAACGGTTTCAATCGCGTTGCATACCGAGGGGCGCGAGGTTTTGGCGTTGAAGATAATGCTCGCCGCCATGTCAATGTCGGCGCTTTCGTCAACGTATATGTGGCAGTTGCCCACGCCTGTTTCAATGACAGGCACCTTGGCGTTTTCAACCACGCTCTTAATCAGTCCTGCGCCGCCGCGCGGAATCAGCACGTCCAAATAATCGGAGAGCTGCATCAGTTCGGTTGCGCTCTGTCGGCTTGTGTCGGTGACAAGACCGATGCACGCGCGCGGAAAGCCCACGCGCTCAATCGCGCTGCACATCACTTCGGCAATCGCCTTGTTGGAGTTGATGGCTTCCTTGCCGCCGCGCAAAATCACCGCGCTGCCTGCTTTTAAACACAGCGCCGCCGCGTCGGAGGTCACGTTCGGGCGCGCCTCAAAAATAATGCCGATTACGCCCATGGGAACCGTTACCTTTTCCATGCGCAGGCCGTTTTTGAGGGTTCTTCCCTCAATCACTCTGCCGATGGGGTCGGGCTGCGCGGCAACCTGCCTAACGCCGTCCGCCATGCCGAGGATTCTGCCCCCGTCCAGTCTTAAACGGTCGAGCAGCGAATCGCTCAGTCCTGCCGCCTTGCCGTTTTCAAGGTCAATGCTGTTCGCTGCGATAATTGCCTGCGCGTTTTCAACCAGCGCGTCGGCAATCGCGAGCAGCGCGTCGTTTTTCTTTGCGCCTGCGTTCATTAAAAAGCGCGCCGCCTGCTTGGCGTTTGCGCCCATGGTTTCGAGCTGCGTCATAAAAACACCTTCCTGTATTTGTTGTTAGGTAATCGCCGGATTAGTGCTGTGCCAAAAATTTGGTTCCGGGGGTTTTGCCCTCAAAAATTTCGTAAATGGTTTTGGGATTTGAGCCGTTCATCACGTGCACCTCAATGCCGCGCTTGGTAGCGTAATCCGCCGCCTGCAGCTTGGTAATCATGCCGCCGGTGCCGCGGTTGGAGCCGGTGCCTGCCGCCATGTCCAAAATGGTTTTATTGATGTTGGTGACGACGTCAATCTTTTTGGCGTTGTCGTTGGTACGCGGATTCGAGTCGTACAGACCGTCGATATCGGTGAGAATCACCAGACGGTCGGCATTGATGATGTGCGACACAATCGCCGAAAGCATGTCGTTGTCACCGATGTTTTTGCCTTCCAGCTCATCGGTGGCAACCGTGTCGTTTTCGTTGATAACCGGAATCACGCCCATGCTCAGCAGTTCGTCGATGGTGTTGTTAATGTTTTCGCGTTTGCTTTCGGTTTCCACCGCGTCGGCAGTCAGCAGAATCTGCGCCACCGAATGGTTGTATTCACCGAAGATTTTGTCGTACATAAACATCAGCTCGCACTGGCCGATTGCCGCCAGCGCCTGCTTCTTTTTGGCTTCGTTCGGGCGTTTGGAAAGTCCCGTTTTGCCCATGCCGACGCCGATGGCGCCCGACGACACAAGCATAATGTCCTCGCCGCTGTTGTGCAAATCGGCAAGCACCTTGCACAGCGATTCCACGCGGCGGTAGTTGATTTTGCCGTTTTCATATGTCAGGGTGGAGGTGCCCACCTTGATAACGGTTTTCTGTTTTATCATAAAAATCCATTACTCCTTATAAAAATCCAACTTATATTATAGCATAAGCCGTTCGGTACTGCAAGTATTTCCACAAAAAAGCAGGCTCCGTTTTTGCGGAGCCTGCCGTGTCTGTCTGACTGATTAATGAATTTTCTGCTTGAATTTTACCGCGTCCAGCGCCGCGCCGACAGCGATGAACAGCACCGCGCCCACTGCCGACTGCATCAAATTGAACGGAACCTCGGCAACCGCGGCGCCGACGTCGTACAGCACCAGATTGGCGGCAAAATAACCGCCGGCGGTGACCGCTGTGGTAAGAATCAGCTCGGCAATCAGGGTGAAACGCAGAATTTTACCGTTATTTTTCTTAAAAAGAAAATATCTTATCAAAAAGAACGGCAAAACGTTCAGCGATTTAATCAGCGCGGTCGGAATCGCCCACACGGGATAGCCCGACAGCAAATCCGCCAGTGCGCCGCCTAAGCCTGCCGCGATGAAGTTAAACGGCGCAGGCAGCACGCATGCCGCGAGGTACACCATCGAATCGCCTGCGTGCGCGTAGCCCAACGGCGCGGGGATTTTGATAAATGCGGTAGCAACGGTGACAAGCGCCGCAAACATGGCGGTGATTGCCAGCGTTTTGCCGTTGAATCGTGTTTTTTTTGCTTTTAGGGTCTGCATATTATTTCACCTCTGCGAGAGTGTAAAGATTTTTTTCAAAATTGACGCCGTGCATCGGATTGTGCGGTTCGCCGACGGTGTCGGCAATTGCGCGCTCCGTAAACCGCGCGGCGGCTTCGGCGGCTTCCGTCAGGGATTTGCCGCTGAGCAAACAGCCGCACACCACGGCGGAAAAAATATCGCCCGTGCCCGAAAACCGTTCGCCGATTTTGTGCGAGCGGATGATTTCGGTTGTTGCGCCGTCCGTCACCAGATTGCAAATGTCGTTTTCGTGTGCAATTCCCGTGACAATGACGCCTTGTTTGGCGCAAACGGACTTTGCCAATGCCGCGATTTGTTCAAAGTAATCTTTTTCATGACAGCGCGCGGTCAATTCAAAAAAGTCAGCGTCCGTCAGCATGCACAGCTCGGTCAGGTTTGGCAGCAGCACATCGGCGCGGCGCGCAAGCGCTTTCATTTTCCGGCAGGCGGCACGGTCATAGGCAGGGTACCATTCGCCGTTGTCGCCCATCACGGGGTCAACTGCCACGAAGCAGTTGCCGCCGAACGCGTCGATAAACTGCAGCGCGTAATCAATTTGTTTTCCGCCGGCGAAATAACCCGTGGCAATCGCATCAAAACGCTCGCCGCTTTGCTGCCACGCCTGCAAATATTGCGGCATGACCTCGGTTAAATCCTTGCAATAGGCGTGTGCGAATTCCGACTGACTGCTCAGCACCGCCGTGGGAACAGGGCAGGGTTGGTGTCCCATCACCGATAAAATCGGGATAAAAGCCGTCAGCGAGCATTTGCCGAACGACGACAAATCATTAATAACAGCGGCGCGTTTTGCCATAAAGACCTCCGTAACCGGCATTTTAAATCTGATAAAAACGGTATGTTTTAACGGTACAGTCGCATTGTACTACAAAACTGTACTTTAAAAAATAGACAGTTTGAAGAAAATAAAAGAGGACAGATTAAAACAAAAAATAACGGTCGGGCAGACAGGGTTATTGCTTTCCGGCACATGTCGCCCGACCGAAACTTTCCGGTTTCTATTTTAGCTTTCTAAAAAAAAGAGCGGCGCATGCCGCTCTTTTCATTTTATTCATAAACCGTCCAAACGCCTGCGCCGTTTGACAGCGTGCCGCCGGAGCCTGCATAAGTGCCGCCGTCGGTGTCGGACAGCACCTCAAAGGTGATTGCCGGTTCGGTAACGCCTGTTTTCAATACTTCATACTCCACCGTGAGGAACTCATAGCCGGGGGAGGTAAAGTCGTAGCCGCTGAGCATCGAGCCGTTAAACTTGATGCGGCCGTCCAGCTTTGCGTTGATAATACTGCCGTAGTTTGCCGGCTCAATCAGCTTGGCTTTTGTCGCCTTGAGCATGGAGGAATCATAAGTAACGGTGCCCTGATAGTTGACCATCATCTTCGGCACCTCTAAGAAGAAGGTGCAGACAACCTTGTCGCCGACGTCATAGGTCTTGCCGCCGACGGTCAGGTTTTTGGCGGTTTTGTCGGGCTCGGCCTTTTGGGTGGTGTTGCCCTTTTTAGCGTTATTCGGCTTGGTTTTGCGGGTGGCGTTGTCAACCGGCGCGCCGCTTTGCTGAACAACCCCGTTGCTGTCGGCTGCGCTGCCGCCGTTATTGCCGGAGTCGGTTTTGCTGTTTTGCTGAGCGCTGCCGCCTTGCTGAGCGCTGCCGCCTTGCTGAGTGCTGCTGCCGGACGCCGTCTTGGTTTCGGCGGTTTTGCTGTCGCTGCCGGTCGCGGTGCCTGTCGGCTCGGTGACAATGCTGCCGTTTTCGTCAACATATACGCCGTTGACCGCCTTTGTCACAACCTGTGTTTCGGTAACAACCTTGTCCTCGGTTTTGGATTCCTCGCCGCCGCAGCCTGCCAGCGAGCTTACGGTAATCAGCGCGGTTGCCAGCACGGCGATTACCGAGCTGTAAAACGCGCGCTTGCCTGTTTTGTTGTTTTTGGTCATCAAACCACTTCCTTCACATTTTCTGTTTTCGCATACCTTCGCATATGCCTTGACATTGTTATTATATCAAAGTGTTGTTAAAAAATAAAGCCCTTCCGAAAAATTCTCAAAAAAATGATTTTTTGCGCTTGCTTATGTGAAGGGCTTGTGATATGATAAAAATAATCAAACATTTTAAAAAAATAATTGTCAATTTTTAACCTGAAAGGCAGGGGTAAATGATGAAAAAACTGACGGCACTTTTCCTTTCGGCAATGATGATTTTCGGCGGTGTTTCCGTTTTTCCGGCGGCAGCAGACGATACCGCCCCGGGCACTCCCACGGGCTTTGCGGTGCAGCCGGCGCTGTATGTGCACGCGGTCAGCGGCTCGGCGGACGGCGAGGCGTGGCAGGCGTGGCAGAGCGTTCACAACGAAAGCATGTATGAGGCAAATACCGGAGAAAAATATTTTTTCCTGCCCACGTCGGCGGACAGCAGCAGGGTGGATGTGTACAACGCCTTTTCCGCGGCGGTGACGCTCAACGGCGTAACCATTGCGGCGGGCGAAACGCGCACCGTCGCCTATGACACGTCAACCGGCTACAGCGTGACGGCAAACGGCAGAACCTATACCTTAAAATATATGAAATCCAACGCCGAGGCGGCGGTTTATATCAATAACTCCGACGCGGACGGCAGCGGCACGGACTTGATGTCCTATTTGAACGCAAACAAAGAGAACAAGGCCACCGCCACGGGCGCGATTGTTGATCCGAACGGCAAAATTGACAACACGGCGATTAAAAAAATCAAGGGTCGCGGCAACACCTCGTGGGACAAGCCGAAAAAGGGCTACAACATTACCTACGACAAAAAGGTGTCGGTTGCCGGCATGGAAAAGAACAAAAAGTTCTCTATCCTGCCCAACTATCAGGATGATTCGCTCAGCCGCAACCGCTTCCTGTTTGACCTGTCCGACGCGGTCGGCATGCCCTACGCGTCCGATTCGCGCTATGTTGATTTTTATGTCAACGGCTACTATTGGGGCAGCTATCAGATGACCGAAAAGGTGGAGGCAGGCAGCCTTGTCACCGATGTTACCGGCGAGGAGTACCTCAACGAGGACGGCACGATTAACGGGGATTTCCCCTTTATCGCCGAGGTTGACGCCAGCGCCGGCGCGGACGACTATTATGTTACCTGCAACGGCAACGTCAAAATTACGATTAAAGCCCCCGAAATTGATCCCGGTCAGCCGGGCTATGACGAGGTAAAGGCGTATGTGCAGGAAAAGTTCAACAACCTGATGACCGCCTGCCGCACGGCAATCCGCCGCAACACCTCCATCGCCGATTTGATTGATTTGAATTCGGCGGCAAAGCTTTATCTGATAAACGAGCTGGGCAAAAACTGGGATTCGGGCGTTTCCAGCACCTTCCTGACCTATAAGCCGGACGAAAACGGCAACTACAAATTCTTCGGCTCGCCCGTTTGGGACTATGACAACTCGCTCGGCAACGCCGTGGGCGTGGGCTATGAGCTAAGCAGCATGGGTGTTTCCGACTATCAGCAATACACGGGCTGGTGGTGCCAATACAAGGGCAAGTCGTCGAGCGAAACCATGTCCTACAATATCATCAACAACCTCGCGCGCAACAAGGAGGTTGCCGCGGCGGCGGCGTCGGTTTGGTTTGAGGACTTCCTGCCTGCCATCAACCATTTCAGCGGCAAAACAACCAACAGCGCGGTGGCAAATGAGCTTTACACCTGCGCACAGTATGAGTCGCTGCTCAGCGACAGCGCCGCGATGAACTATGCCAGCGGCTGGCTGCTCAACACCGGCAGCTGGATTGCGCCGCACTCCACGATGAAAAAAGCGGATTTTGACTTCTACACGGGCGAATATACCGTATCGAATGCCACCACGCGCTATCCGCAGAGCTTTAGCGGCATGTTCCGCTATGCCGCCGACTGGATGACAAGCCGCGCGGCGTGGATTTCAAGCCAGTATTATGACGCGTACCAAGGCTCCAAGGTGCGCTGTGACCTGAACCGCAACGGTGTGTTTGACATTAACGACATCACCGAACTGCAAAGCGGTCTTGCGGAGTTTATCGACTTCACTGCGCTGCAGCTTGACACGGCGGACGCGGACGGCGACAAAAGGGTGAATGTCAACGACGTCACCTGTTTGCAGCGCATGCTGGCAGGATTGGTCAGTCAGAATGTCACCGAGCCGCTGACAGTTCCCGAGGAAACGCCTGACGGCGATTCAAAGGTAATTTTCGTCAACACCCTCGGTTGGAGCGGAGACATTTACATTTATTATTACGGCAACGGCAGCTATCCGCTGACCTGGCCGGGCGAGGTGATGACCGAGGAAGGCAGCGGAAGCTACACCGCCGAGGTGCCCGACTTTGCCGAGTATGTGATTTTCAGCAATGGCAGCGCGCAGACCGAAAAAATCCCCTTTGACGCCAAGCCGCACACCTACCGCGCGGTCAATCAGCAGTACGCCAACGGCAGATATGAGTATACCATCGACTAAACCTTTCTTTCGCGGAAACGTGTGACAAATTTGCACGTTTCCGCTTTTATTTTCGTGGCGCAAAACAATTGACATTAAAAACGCTGTATTATATAATTAATAAGTAAAAGTATATCAATTTATCATAAAGGAGTGTTGGATATGGTAAAATATGACGAAAACTTGATAAAGCAGGAACAGAAAAACATCGACGGCATTTGCCTTGAGATCGGAAAAAAGTATGTTGCGGAGCACAAGGACAGTCCCGATCCCGAATATGCCGGCTTTATGGATAAAATTGCCGCCTGCGAGGAGAGAATTGACGCTCACAAAAAGGCGGTTCTGAAAGCAAACGGGCTGCAGCTTTGCCCAAAATGCGGCGAGGAAATTCCGCTGCGCTCCTTCTTCTGTAATATCTGCGGCGCCAAGCTGGACGGTCAGCAGGCTGACGAGGAGGCTGCCGGAGAGCCTGGGTCCGATGAACCGGCGGAAGAACCCGTCCCGGAGGAGCCTGCCGAGGAGCTTCCCGCGGAAGCGCAGGAGCCTGCTCCCAATGAAAAAACGCCTGCCCCTGCGGTATGCGCAGCCTGCGGCGCGGCGCTTGAGCCCGACTGCATGTTCTGTATCGAATGCGGCGCACGCGTTGAAACAAAGCCTGACACGCCTGCCGTTGTTTCGGACCGTTTTTGCGACGAGTGCGGCTATCACGTCACCGAAAGCGACGCCGTGTTCTGCAACAACTGCGGAAAACGTCTGCCCGATTCGCCGCGTTTTCTCTATTCTCACAGCGCTCCTGCCGGCAAAACCTGCCCCAACTGCGGTTTCCACACCGACGAGGCTGACGTTTTGTTCTGCATTGAGTGCGGTACAAAATTACCATAATTCTAAATTCGAATTAAAAGGATGTCAACCATGCAATTAAGTAAAAAAGTGTCGCGAATCGCGCTTGCGGCAATTATTGTCATCAGCCTTGCCCTCAGCTTTGTGTTCACAGCGGTGAAGCAGGGCTATCACGAGGACGAGCTGCTCACCTATAACCTCGCAAACTCCTCCAAGCAGCTCGGCGTTGACGCGCAGTGGAATTCTCCCGAGGATTTTAACGAATATCTTACCGCCGGCGAGCACCGCTTCGACTATCAAAATGTGTATGCCAATCAGGTGATTGACGCGTCCCATCCGCCGCTTTATTACGCGCTGGTGCACACGGTCTGCTCGTTCTTCCCGGGCGTGTTCAGCCGCTGGCTTGCGTTTGCGATTAATGTGGTCATGATGACCGGCGCGCTGATTCTTCTGTTCAAAATCGGACAGCGCGTCACGGGCAGCAACCTTTATGCGCTCATCGGCGTCGGCGGCTATGCGTTCAGTATTGCCTGCATCACCACCACGATTTATCTGCGCATGTACGCTTCGCTCACCTTCTGGGTGCTGGCGTTTTTGTACCTTTCGCTGCGGATGTACGACAAGAAAAACACCGTCAAAATCACGGACTGCATTCCCATGCTGATTGTGGTGATTTGCGGCATTTTGACGCAGTATTATTTTATTCTTTGCGCAGGCCTAATCGGCTTGGTGTTCCTGATTTTCAAAATTAAGGAGCACTGCGTTAAGGATTTGCTGTTCTATATTGTTACCGCCGTTGTCGGCGCGGGAATCGCGCTGGCGGTTTATCCCTATATCATCACGAATGTCTTGGGCGGAAACCGCGGCCTCGGTTCGCTTGAGCTGAATATCGACACGGTTACGATTATAACCTTCTTTGTCTATAAAATGTTCTGCTATGTGCAGATTTTGGCAAAGGATTTATTCCTCGGCCAGCTGTGGCTGCTGATTCTCTGCACGGTGGTTCTGATTGCGTCGTTTATTTATTTCCGCTTTGTCAAAAAGAGAAAGCTGCCGCGCAAGGCGTGGTTTATCATCGTGCCCGGCGTTGTGTTTTTCCTCGGCATTTCGGCGGTGTCGCCGTTCAACAGCGACCGCTATGTCATGGCGAGCCTGCCGCTGTTGTCGCTGATGTTCAGCTTCGGCTTTATCCGCATTGTCAATTTGGTGAAGAATGTCAAGCTTCATCCCATACTTCCGGCGGCGATGGTTCTCGCAAGCGCGCTGGCGTTTTTGCTTGTGAAGCCGTATTATCTTTACGGCACAACCAACCTCTATCAGCCGCAAACCGACAACTGCGTGTTTGTCGGCACGGCGATGATGGAGTGGAACAAGTGCATTGACAAATTTATGAATTACGACAGCACCATGATTGCCAAAACCACCGAAATGTCCAAAACGCTTTATAACGAGCTTGACGCCTTTGCCGAAAAGCGCGGCGTGATTACCAACGGCAAAATCGGTTCGCTGGCGGAAAGCTTTATGAACAACGGCGATGTGGAGCGCATTGAAAGCGACAGTCTGCAAAAGCTTACCGCCGACGAAAAGCTGCGCGGCTTGGACGAGGTGACGGTTTATATCTCCCGTTTGGCGGACAGCGACGCGGTGATTCACACGATTACCGCCAACACCGAGTTGAAAAACTATGAGCTGATTCAGGCTGACCGCGAGTTTGAGGAGTTCTTCAACTGGTACGACTATTTTGTTGAAACCGAGTCATATTGTAATGTTTACCGATTCTATCGGTAGGTGATGAAATGAAATCAATAAACAAAGAAAACAGAAAAAACGAAATCGGCATTGTCTTTTCGGGCGGCGGATTGCAGGGGATTGCCCACATCGGCGCGGTACGCGCGCTGTATGAACTGGGCATCCGTCCGCAGTATGTGGCGGGCACCAGCTCCGGCTCGGCGATGGCGGCGCTTGTCGCCATGGGCTGCGACGCCGACGACATGCAGCGCTTTGCCGAACGCTATTGGGAAACGCTCGCCGACTTTCGCCCCGTGCCCATTGTGGCGCAGCTGGCAAGCCTGAAATTCAAAAAGAATACCGACAAGGACGGTCTGAAGGACGGTGCGGTGATTTCAAACGTTATCCGCGCGGTGATGGACGCAAAGGGCATTAAGGGCTTTGCCGATTTGCCGATTAACCTGTCCATCTGCACCAACGACACCTACACCACCGATGAGTGCATTTTTACCACGCTCGACGAGGGTCTGCAAAACGACCATATCCATTATATTACCGGCGCGCCGCTGGAGCTTGCGGTGCGCGCGAGCATGACCTTTCCGGCGATTTATACCACCTGCAATTACGATAAATATAATTTTATCGACGGAGGCTCCAAGGATAATCTGCCCACCAGGATTCTGCGCGATATGGGCGTCGGCAGGGTGCTCGCGCTCAGCTTTGACATCTCGGACTATACGCCCGAAACAGGGCTTGAGGGCATGATGAAGGTTGTGTGGCGCGCGCTCGACTTGTATTCGATTAACAGCACGCGCGAATCCAAAAAGCTCGCAGACTATGTGGTCGAAATCAAGAACAGCAACACCGCCATCTTTTCGATGGATAATTTGCAGCAAACCATTCAGGAGGGCTACGACTGCGTCATGGCGCAAAAGGACGAGCTGCTGCGGATTTTCGGAAAATAAATCCTGAAAGAAATACAAAACAAGCGGCAGCCGAAAGGCTGCCGCTCTTGTTGTTAATATTAAAAGACTAAAAGACTAAAAGACTAAAAGACTAAAAAACTTAAAACTTTACCTTTGCGGCAATGTACGCGTTCAGCTCGTCAATCTTCACGCGCTCCTGCTGCATGGTGTCGCGGTCGCGAACGGTAACGCAGCCGTCCTCAATGGAATCAAAG
>CADBSZ010000120.1 GCA_902797525.1 uncultured Ruminococcus sp.
GGATGTTCCGTGGATGTTTTCCGGCGGCGCACAGCTGGACGAGGCAGGCAACGTTGTAAAATACTTGCCCATCTTCGACTTCACCACTCTGCGCGCGGTACTGGCGAACATCGGTCAGGGACATTTCTTCGGCGAAAACTGCCTGATTCATTTCCCCGTTGATTGGGACATGACCGTGTTCGGCGGCATCGACTGGTCAAACGGCACTACCATTATTTCCGCGATTATTGCCATTGTTCCGATTTCACTGGCGACCATGATGGAGCACATCGGCGACATCAGCGCTATCGGTTCCACCGTCGGCAAGAACTACATCACGGATCCCGGTCTGCACCGCACCCTTACGGGCGACGGCTTGGCTACCACGCTGGCTTCCCTGTTTGGCGGTCCTGCCAACACCACCTATGGCGAGAATACCGGCGTTCTGGCGCTCACCAAGGTGTATGATCCCAAGGTTATCCGTATTGCTGCCTGGATTGCGGCGGGCGCGTCGTTCTTCCCGATCATCGCGGCGAGTATCGGCACCATTCCGAGCTGTATTATCGGCGGTATTTCCTTTGTGCTTTACGGCATGATTTCTGCCATCGGTGTGCGCAACGTTGTAGAGAACAAGGTTGACTTCACCAAGAGCCGCAACCTGATTATTGCGGCGGTTATCCTCGTTTGCGCGCTGGGCTTAGGTTCCGACACCGTCAGCTTTAACATCGGCAGCGCGAACATCACACTGTCGCCGCTTGCGGTTGCTTCCATTGCCGGCATCGTTCTCAACGCGATTCTGCCCGGCAAGGATTACAGCATTAAGAGCAAGGGCAAAAAGAAGAAAAAATAAAAACGGCTGTTGAAAGCTTTGTGAAGCACAACCGGCCACAACATCAAATAACGACCGGCGCACCGACATCCAGCGGTGCGCCGATTCATTTATCAATTACAGTCACCGTTAATTCCCCTTGACCTCAGCCCGCCGATGGTGCTATAATAAGCATAAACTAACCGATGACGGAGGAAATGATAATGCCCGTTTACCGAATCGCAGAGCTGAACATCCGGCTTGCGCCCGAATATGATGAAACAATCAACCGTTTGGCGCCCTATCTGAGCGACAGCAAGGACGTTGACTTTACCATAGAGCGCGACGCGCAGGGCTTTGCTGAGTTTGAGGCAAAGTCAAACTTTCCCGACCGCCCCGACATGAATGAGGGACCGTATCTTTACACCCTCATCTGCAAGCGGATTCTCAGCGATTACAACGGCTTTTTCTTCCATTCGTCCGCGCTGGAGCTGGACGGCGATGGTTATTTGTTCACCGCCCTCAGCGGCACGGGCAAATCCACGCACACGCGCAACTGGCGCCGGGTGTTCGGCGACCGCGTGACGATGATTAACGACGACAAGCCGCTTGTGCGCAAAATCGACGGCAAGTTTTTTGTTTGCGGCACGCCCTGGATGGGCAAAAGTGACATCGGCTGCAACAGAGTTGCGCCGGTAAAGGCGGTTTATGTGCTGCAAAGGGGAGAGGACAACCGCGCCGAGCGCGTCAGCCCGGGCTTGGTGCTCAAGCAGCTGCTCGAGGCCACCCTGCTCCCCAAGAACAGAAGCGACATGCAAAAGCTCCTCGCGCTGTTTAACGATTTGTTCAGCGAGGTACCGCTGATTTTGCTCACCTGCAACAAGGACGCCGACGCCGCGAGAGTGGCATATGAAGCGGCGCAAAGCACTGACTGAAAGAGGACAACACCATGCAATTACCAAAAGTAGTTACGGTTCAAAATATGCGCGAAAGCGACGCGGCGACGATTGCGAAAAGCGTCACCTCCGCCGAGCTGATGTACCGCGCGGCACAGGGGATTTTTAACGCCGCCGCCTTTCGCGGAAAGGTTGCGATTGTGTGCGGCGGCGGCAACAACGGCGGCGACGGCTACGCGCTTGCCTGCGTGCTGTGCGAGCACGGCATGACGCCGACGATTTTCCGTGTGACCGATAAATTTTCGAAGGACGGCTTATACTATTATCACACCGCCATGTCGCGCGGCGCCGAGGAGAGCAACATCAACCTTCCTGCGCCGTTTCAGGGCTTTGACATCGTGGTGGACTGTTTGCTCGGAACGGGCTTTTCGGGCGAGGTCGGCGGCGCCATGCAGTACGCCATTGAGCAAATCAACGCCTGCTCCGCCTATATCATCAGCGCCGACATCAACAGCGGGATCAACGGCGACACGGGCGAGGCGGCGGTTGCCGTCAATTCCGACTTAACGGTGTCCGTCGGCGCCTACAAGGTTGGCATGTTCCTCGGCGACGCACCGTATTTCATCGGCGGTCTGCGCAACGCCGACATCGGCATCGAAATTTTGCGCGACGAATATTTTTGCATTGACTGGGAACACTTGCACATGTTCGAGGGCTACAACGCGCTCGTTATGAGCATGGAGGATTTTTGCGCGCGCTTTGCCTACGGCGGCGATTTTGACGTTGCCGACCGTGCCGCGCGCCTGAGCCACGAGCTGGGCAAGCCCGTCGTGGTAAAAACCGCGCACTCGGCGGTCATCGCAGATTTGCAGTACCAATATTTCACCGCCGATTATCTCATTTAAGGAGTTTTTATTATGGGCTTTTTTCAACGCATACGCCGATTTATGGAAGGCAGATACGGCATTGACGCGCTTAATATCTTTTTGGCGGCGCTGATGCTGCTTGTGTGGCTCGTCAACGTCTTTGTTTGGAACCGGTTGGCAAGCTGGATTCTGTTCGGGGTTGAGCTGGCGCTGATGACGCTGGTGATTCTGCGCATGCTGTCGCGCAACTTCAACAGGCGCAGTCTGGAAAACCGCCGCTTCAGAGCCGTGTATGACCCGGTAAAAAATTGGATTGCGCTGCAAATCAAAAAATTCCGCGAGCGCAAGGAGTATAAATACCTCAAATGCCCCCACTGCAAGGCGCAGCTCCGCGTCAAAAACCAAAAGGGCGAGCACGGCGTGCGCTGTCCCAAATGCCGCAATGAATTTCAGGTAAAAATCTAAATCACGGAGCGCCGGCAACAGACGCCGCGCCGCTTTTTCGTTCGCGAACTAAAAAACTTGACATTTCAAAGGTTTGTGCTATACTGTTAAAAGAAAGCTGAAAAAGCAGTCTTTCGGAAAGGAGACTACCCATGGCTAACGAAGAATATATGGAAGAAATGGAAACCGAAGGCACTCTCATTACCCTTGAGGACGAAGAAGGCAACGAGGTTGAGTTTGAGTTTCTCGACGTTGTTGAGTACGAGGGCGAGGAGTATATCGTTTTAATCGAAAACGACGAGGACGCCGACGAGGTTGTTATCCTCAAAATCAACGCGATTGACGACGAAACCGAGGAATACACCAGCATCGAGGACGAGGAGCTGCTCGAAAAGCTGTTTGAAATTTTCAAAAGCAAATACGACGGCGACATTGATTTCGCGTAAACAACAGCATCAGCAAAGCGGTTAGGGCACAGCCTTAACCGCTTTTCTTTTGCCGAAATAACCCATCGATTGAAAAAACAACCCAAACAACCCAATATGAATATGAATATAAAGATGAAGATAAAAATGAAGATGAGAATGAAGAGGAAGATAAACAGAAAATGAAAAAGCGAACGCTACCGAACGCTAAGCAACCACTACCGACCGCTTAGCGAATCTAGCCAATATAAATATGAAGATAAATATAAAAATGAATATGAATATGAATATGAATATGAGAATGAGAAGGAAGAGGAAGAAAAGAAACGTCAGCAATGCTGACGGCTTCTCTGCCGCTGCACATCTTTCTTTTTTCCTTTCTTTTTTGTAAAAATAAAAAGCGCACCCAAACGGGTGCGCACATTCCATACGAATTAAAAGGTAATGGACTGGAAGTTGTCGTCCAGAATTTCGTAGGATTTTTTGAACTTTGCTATCTCCTCGTCCGTCATTTTCAGCTCCAAAATACGGTTTGCGCCGCCGCTGTTGATAATGCAGGGGTTGCCGATGAATACTTCCTTTTTCAAACCGTATTCGCCGCGCAGACGCACCGAGGTGGTGAACACAGTATTTTCATTGTGGAAAATCGCGCGCACAATGCGGCAAA
>CADBSZ010000121.1 GCA_902797525.1 uncultured Ruminococcus sp.
CTGCCCTTGATGTCGGGCAGCTTGCGCGCGATGGCACGCAGCGCCTTGCGGATGCAGTGCGGCACGATGGTCTGATATATCTTGAATACTCTGGGATCGTTGTAGCAGGTGTAGCCGCCGAACAGCTCGTCGGCGCCCTCGCCCGACAGCACAACCTTTACATATTGGCTGGCAAGGCGCGACACAAAATAGAGCGCGATGCACGACGGATCGGCAAGCGGCTGATCCATGTGATACTGCACGGTGGGCACCGCGTCCCAAAACTCCTCGCTCGAAATGAGGTGGGTGTGGTGCTCCACGCCGATGATTTTGCTGAGGTTCTCCGCCCAGCTGATTTCGTTGTATTTTTCGCCGAAGTCAAAGCCGACGGTAAAGGTTTTTTGGTCGGCAAAATAGGTGGAAACATAGCTGGAATCCACGCCCGAGGACAGGAAACAGCCAACCTCAACGTCCGCGATTTTGTGGGCGTAGACGGAGTTTTCAAACACCTTTTCAATCTTGTCAACGGCCTCCTGCTCGCTCATGCTCTCGTCGGGCTTAAAGCGCGGCTCAAAGTAGCGCGTGGTTTCAACCACGCCGTCCTTGTACCACAGATAGTGGCCGGGCAGCAGGCAATACACATCCTCAAAAAAGGTTTCGGGCGGCACGGCATACTGGAAGGACAAATAGCTGTCGAGCGCGCGGGTGTTGAAGCGCTTGACAAACTTGGGGTGCTCCAAAATGCTCTTGATTTCGGACGCGTAAACAAAGTCCTCCCCGATTTGCGTGTAGTGCAGGGGCTTGATGCCGAAGAAGTCGCGCGCGAGGAACAGCGAGTGGTCCTGCGTGTTGTAAATCGCGAAAGCGAACATGCCGCGCAAATGCGACAGCAAATCCTCCTGCCACTGCTCAAAGCCGTGGACAAGCACCTCGCTGTCGGAGTCGGTGGCAAAGCTGTGTCCCAGCCCCTCAAGCTCCTTACGCAATTCCTTATAATTATAAATTTCGCCGTTAAAGGTCAGCACCAGCGTTTTGTCCTCGTTAAAAATGGGCTGACGGCCTGCCTCAAGGTCGATAATCGACAACCGGCGGAAGCCCATTGAAATCGTGTCGTCGCTGAAAAAGCCGTCGGAATCCGGGCCGCGGTGGGTAATCACCTCGGTCATTTTTTTGATGACGGACTCACGGTTTTCAAGCTGCCCCGTAAAGCCGCAAATGCCACACATAGCAAAACCCCCTTCAAGGTAATTCATGATCATTCTTTATATACTGTTTTATTATATCACAATACTGAGATAAATTCAACCGTTGGACATGGTTTTTCGAAAACAATGTCTTGCAAGGCAAGTGCGTTTCCGCTATAATAAAATCGGAAATAAATCATGAATAAAAGGAGACTGCCATGATTACAAAATACACCCACGGCAAGCCGGTTGACACCGGAGCGGTGGTGCAGGCTTTTCCGTCCGAAAGCCTGTCCTCGTTTCCGTTTGAATACAGCCTTGAAAACAAAACCTTCCGCTTTTCGTTTGCCATGCAGCCCGGCGACATTTTGTTCGGCTTGGGCGAAGCGCCGCGCGGCATTAACAAGCGCGGCTGGGTTTACGAGAGCTATTGCAGCGACGACCCCTTTCACACCGAAAGCAAACAGTCGCTTTACGCCGCGCACAACTTTTTAATGCTTTTCGGCGAGCGCTGCTTCGGCATTTTTATCGACTTTCCGGCGCGGATTCGCTGGGATTTGGGCTACACGCGCCAAAGCCTTGCCGAAATCACGCTTGACGGCACGGATTTTGACCTCTATTTGATTGAGGCGGACAGTCCGCGCGAGGCGGTGCGTGCGTTTCGCGCCGCCATCGGACAGAGCTACATACCGCCGCTGTGGGCGTTCGGCTATCAGCAGAGCCGCTGGAGCTACCACAACGCCGAGGCGGTGGACAGCGTGATAAAGGGCTATGACGACGCGCAGATTCCGCTCGACTGCGTGTATCTTGACATCGACTACATGGAGCGCTACAAGGACTTTACCGTCAATGAGCAGGCCTTCCCCGACTTCAAAAGCTATGTGGCGCAAAAGCGCGCGCAGGGCATTCACCTGATTCCGATTATCGACGCCGGAATCAAAAAAGAGGACGGCTACCGCGTGTATGAGGAGGCAAAGGCGAAGGGCTACTTTGTCAAAAAGGCGGACGGCACCGACTTTGAGGGCGGCGTTTGGCCGGGCATTTGCGGCTTTCCCGATTTTTTGAATCCCGAGGTGCGGCAGTGGTTCGGCGCGCAGTACAAGGCGCTGACCGACATGGGAATCGACGGCTTTTGGAACGACATGAACGAGCCCGCGATTTTTTACTCCGCCGAAGGGCTGCAAAACGCGCTTGCAAAGGCAGCGGCGCTTCACGGCGAAAATTTGGATTTGGGCAAGTTTTTCAACCTAAAGGACGCGTTTATGGGGCTTTCCAACGCGCAGAGCGACTATGACAGCATGTATCACAACATCGGCGGCCGGTTGGTGAACCATCAGCGCGTGCACAACCTTTACGGCGCGAGCATGACCGGGGCGGCAGGCGAATATTTTGAAAAGGCGTTTGGCAAGGGTAAAATTTTGATGTTCTCACGCGCGTCCTATATCGGCGCGCACCGCAGCAGCGGCATTTGGTTCGGCGACAATCATTCGTGGTGGTCGCATATTCTGCTCAACCTGAAAATGCTGCCCTCGGCGAACATGTGCGGCTTTTTGTACTGCGGCGCGGACTTGGGCGGCTTCAACGAAAACGCCACGCGCGATTTGGTGCTGCGTTTCCTTGCGCTGGGGGTGTTTACGCCGCTCATGCGCAACCACTCGGCGCTCGGCACGCGCGACCAGGAGGCGTTCCGCTTTGAGAACCCCGAAGACTTCCGC
>CADBSZ010000122.1 GCA_902797525.1 uncultured Ruminococcus sp.
AAAACCATTATGCGCAACCAGAGCATCAACGATATTTTTGATGTGTTCGCGGTACGCGTGATCGTGGACAATGTGTCCGACTGCTATAACGTGCTGGGCGTGGTGCACGATATCTTCAAGCCCATTCCGAACCGCTTTAAGGATTACATTTCCATGCCCAAGCAGAACATGTACCAGAGCCTGCACACCACCGTTCTCGACAAAAAGGCGATCCCCTTTGAGGTGCAAATCCGCACCTGGGAGATGCACTACACCGCCGAATACGGAATCGCGGCGCACTGGAAATACAAGCTCGGCATGGGCGCCGACAAGGGCGGCGACCGTCTGAGCCAAAACATCGAAAAGGTCAAGAGCATGATTCTCGACCAGCTCGAGGCGGAGGACGCCACCGACATCGCGCGCAATATCCGCAACGACTTCGGCGAAAACGACGTTTATGTGTTCACCCCCAAGGGCGATGTCATCGGCCTGCCGCGCGGCTCCACGCCGATTGACATGGCATATCTGATTCACACGCAGGTCGGCCACCGCATGGTCGGCGCCAAGGTCAACGGCAAAATCGTTCCCATCGATCACGTGCTCAAAACCGGTGAAATCTGCGAAATTCTCACCCAAAAGGAAGAGCGCCCCAACCGCGCGTGGATTGACATCTGCAAAACCGCCTCGGCAAAATCCAAAATCCGTCAGTGGTTCAAGCACGAAAAACGCGACGAAAACATCATTGAAGGCAAGCAGATGGTCGAGCGCGAGTTCAAGCGCCAGGGCATGAACCTCAGCGAGGAAGAAACCGCCGAGTTCTTCAAAAACGTCAGCATCAAAAAGCAATACAACACCCTCGATGACTTCTATGCGGCAGTCGGTTACGGCGGCATTCAGCTTTGGAAAATCATGCCGCGCCTCAAAGAGGAATACCAAAAAACCTACGAAAAAGACATCGAAACCATCACCGTGCCGCAGGCGCCCGTCAAGCGCAAAAAGGCGTCCTCGGGCGTCGTGATTGAGGGCAACGACGACGTGCTTGTCAAGTTCTCCAACTGCTGCAATCCGCTGCCGGGCGACGACATCATCGGCTATATTACGCGCGGCTACGGCGTTTCCATTCACAAGCGCAGCTGCACCAACGTGCCCAAGGACCTCAGCGAATGCGAGGAGCCCCAGCGCTGGGTGTCGGCGTACTGGGAAAAATCAGCGGGCGAAGCCTTCCGCAGCACCCTGCAAATTATCGCTTCCGACCGCACGGGTCTGCTCGCCGACGTCACGATTCAGCTCTCCAATATGCACATCTTCATCCACACGCTCAATTCCCGCGAACTCAAGGACGGCAAGGCGGTTGTCACCGTCACCATCGACGTAGCCGGCAGAGACCATTTGCGCGGTGTGATTTCGCGCCTGTCTGCCATCAACGGAATCGACGAAATTAAACGACTGTAATGGTGAGGTACCAATGAAAGCAATTCTCCAGCGCGTGTCGCGCGCCTCGGTGTCTGTGGAAGGCGCCGTTGTCGGCGCGATTGACCAAGGCTTTTTAATTTTGCTCGGCGTTGAGCAGGGCGACGACGAAACCGAAGCAAGGGTTCTCGCCGACAAAATCGCCGGCCTGCGCATTTTTACCGACGAAAACGACAAAATGAACCTGTCGCTCGCTGATATTAACGGCGCAGTGCTTGTCATCTCCAATTTTACGCTTTGCGCCGACTGTTCGCACGGCAGGCGACCCAGCTTTATCGCCGCCGCACGTCCCGAAACCGCCGAGCCGCTCTATGAGTTTTTCTGTGAGCGCATGCGCGCAAACGGCGTGCAAAAGGTGGAAAAGGGCGTTTTCGGCGCGGACATGCAGGTCAGCCTGATTAACGACGGCCCTGTAACCATAGACATTCATTCAAAGGATTTGAAACGATGATTCACATACAAATCTATCCCGTCACCATGCTCGGAACCAACTGCTGTTATCTTGTTGACGAAGCCACCGGCAAGTCCGCTGTTTCCGACCCCGGCGCATATTCCAAGCCGCTCGAGGCGCAGATTGACAAGGACGGCGGCGCCCTCGAGTATGTGCTGCTCACGCACGGTCATTACGACCACATTTGCTATGCCCGGCAGCTCGCCGAAAAATACGGCGCGAAAATCGTCACGGGCAGGCACAATAACGCCTTTCTCAGCGATACCGCCATCAACGGCACCGCCGTGCACGGCATTCCGTTCACGCCCTTTTCGGCGGATATTCTGCTCGGCGACGGCGACGTTTTCCGTTTGGGCGACACCGAAATCAAATACTGCTATACCCCCGGCCACACCTCCGGCTGCGGCATCTTTTTGTTCGACGACATCATGATTGCCGGCGACTTGATTTTCCGCGAATCCTACGGCAGAACCGACCTGCCCACCGGCGACGACTTCAATATGATTCAGTCGCTCAAAAGGGTAAAGGAGCTTGAGGGCGATTATCAAATTATCCCCGGTCACGGACCGCTCACCACGCTCTCACACGAGCGGAAATTTAACCCTCTGATGAGGCGGCTGTAATATGAATTTATACGTTAAAAACAACAAATTTTGGTTTGAGCTTGAAAACCTGACGCGCCTGTTCTTTCCTAACGAAAAAATCACGGTATACAAGGATTTTTCCGAAATTGAAGCGCCGTATATCTGTGCCGAGCTCGGAGACAATATCACTGTATCCGTGCGCGTCGGGAGCTTTTTCGACGAATCAAGCGCCGCCGTCACCTGTGATGACGCGCAAAACGAGCTTGCCACCGTGCAGCTGCTCTATCAGTCGCTCGTGAAATTCAGCGGCATTCAGCAGGCGTGGGGACTGCTCACGGGTGTGCGCCCCATCAAGCTGTTCCGCAAGCTGTGCGCGCAGGGGGGAGAGGTGCTCGCCGAACAAAAATTTCTGCACGAATATTTTGTCAGCCGCGACAAGTTCGAGCTGGCAAAGCTCACCGAGGCCAACGAGCAAAAAATCCTTGATCTGTCGCGCCCCGATTCCTTCAGCCTGTATGTCGGCATTCCGTTTTGCCCCTCGCGCTGCAGCTATTGCTCCTTTGTGATGTCCTCGGTGGAGCGCGCCAAAAAGCTGATGGAGCCGTATGTCAATTTACTCTGCGAGGAGCTCAAAGTCACTGCGAAAATTGCGCAGGATTTGGGGCTGAGGCTCGAAAGCGTATATTTCGGCGGCGGCACGCCCACCACGCTCAGCGCCGAACAGCTCGGCAAAGTTCTCGGCACGGTCAATCGGTATTTTGACCTAAGCACCTGCCGCGAATTCACCGTGGAAGCAGGCAGACCGGACACCATTAATTCCGAAAAACTTAATGCTTTAAAAGAAAATAAGGTTGACCGCATCAGCATCAATCCGCAAACGCTCAGCGATTCCGTTTTGAAAAATATCGGCAGACGTCACACCGCTGCGCAGTTTCTTGACGCGTTTGCACTGGCGCGAAAATGCGGCTTTCATAATATCAACACCGACCTCATCGCCGGATTGCCGGGCGACACGGTCGAGAGCTTTTGTCATTCGCTCGACACGGTCGTGGATTTGGGCGCGGAATGCGTCACCGTGCACACCCTGTGCATGAAGCGCGCCGCAAACCTCACCACCGAGGGCAAAACCCTCAACCGCGACGAAGCCCTTGCCGCGCGTCAAATGCTGGACTACACCAAGAGCCTGCTGACCGCGCGCGACTACATTCCTTACTATCTCTACCGCCAAACGCGCATGGTCGGCAACCTCGAAAACGTCGGCTGGTCAAAGCGCGGCTTTGAAAGTCTGTACAACGTTTATGTCATGGACGAAACCCACACCATACTCGCCTGCGGCTCAGGCGGTGTTACAAAGCTCAAAAAACCGCATTCCGATTATCTGGAACGGATATTTAATTACAAATATCCATATGAATATATAGACAGATTTGATGAAATGCTCAACAGAAAAACTGCAATAAAAGCGTTTTACAGCACATTTTGCGGTTGATTATTTGCGTAAACAGTGGTATAATACATACCATCAAATAGGAGCAAGAGCTCCGCAGACAAGGAAAGGTGAATCACATGAAAAACTTTTTTGACGACGTAGTCGGTAATGCAAAAACAGCGGCATCTGCCGTATCCAAGCAGGCGGCAAAAATTTATGACGCTTCCAAGCACAAATTTTCCGCTGAAACCATAAAGCGCGCCATCGGCAAAAAGCTCATCGAGCTCGGCAAGCTGACCTACAAGGCAACCACCCAAAACGAGGATTTGGCAGAGGAAATCGCCAAGGTTGTTGAGGAAATCACCGAACTCAAGCAGAATCTCGCAATCATTGAAAAGCATATCGCCTCCATCATGAACCAGAAAATCTGCCCCGAGTGCGATAATAAGGTGACAAAAGAGAGCGCGTTCTGCAACGTTTGCGGCCACAAGTTCGAGGACGAGCCGGAGGAAGAGGCTCCCGTTGAAGCGGCTGAAGAAACCGCCGAAGCAGCAGAAGAAGCGGTTGAGGCAAAGGCTGACGACATCGTGGTTGCGGCGCAGGAAGCGGTTGACGAAATTGCGCAGGACGCCGCCGATTCCTTTGACGAAATCGCTCAGGACGCGGAAGACGCAGAATAATTTGTTTTTCAATCGGCATGGGAGTCCGTTTTTCGGGCTCCCTGCCACTGTGTTATGTCACGAAACTGTTTTCACTATTTTTTGTACATAGGTGATTTGATTTGATAAAAAAATACAACGCGGTTAAAAATTTTGACGCCAACGTTTCCCAGTCCTTCGTCAAAGGCGCCGCCATTTTGACAATCAGCATGATTATCGTCAAGGTGTTCGGTCTTCTCAACAAAATCGTGCTCACCGGCATTTTCACCGGCAGCGGCGTTGAGGAGGACATGGCGGCATTCGGCATGGGACTCTATGCCAATGCGTACGAGCTGTTCGTCGTTATTTTTACCGTAGCCACCGGCGGCCTGCCCATCGCGATTTCGCGCTTGGTATCGCAGAATATGACGCAAAGGCGCTACAAGGACGTGCGCCTGATTCACAAAATCTCCGTGCCGTTTTTCACGGTCATGGGCTTGGTCTGCTTTGCCGTTGTGTTCGGCGCCGCCATTCCGTATACGCACTATGTCATTCATTCGCCCTACACCGCCTACGGCATGATGTGCTTGGCGCCCACGGTCTTTTTCGGCTGTCTGGCGTCCGCCTACCGCGGCTACTATGAGGGCCAGCGCAACATGTTTCCGACAGCGGTTTCCGAGATTATCGAAGCGGTTGTCAAGCTGGTTGTCGGCTCCGCGCTCGCGTATCTCATCCTTTGGTGGGGACTCAACGCGCACTGGGATCCGCACTATGCCCTGGCGTGGTCTGTTTCCGGCGCAATTATCGGCATTTCGCTGAGCAGCATGCTTTCGTGGCTCTATTATTTTCTGAAATTCAGGATTCAGGGCGACGGCATTCCCAAGGAATACTACGAAAGCTCCATTGACGCGCGCGAAAAACGCGAAACCTTTATGACCATCATCAAAACCGCCCTGCCGATTGCCGGCGGCGCGCTGGTGATGAGCCTCGGTTCGTGGATAGACTCCATCATCATCCAAAACGTGCTGATAAACCTCGCGCATCATCACGAGTACGAGCTGATGGCGCAGTACCACCGTTTCTTCTCGCCCGACGCCTTCCACGGCGACGTCATCACCATACACACCAATTTGTGGGGATGCTATTCCAACGCCCTCACGCTCATGCAGCTTGTCACGGCGGTTACGCAGGTGTTCGGTTCCTCCGCAATGCCCAACGTCACCAGCGCGTGGACAAAGGGAGACAAGGGCGAGCTGCGCCAGTCCATTAACACGGTGCTCAAGCTGACAATGATGTTCACGCTTCCCATGGCGTTCGGACTTTGCGTTTTGGCGCACCCGATTATGGCGCTCGTTTACGGCAGAAGCCCGGCAATCGTCGAAATCGGCGGCAACGTGCTCACCGTCATGGGCGTCACCACCATCTTCACCGCCATCATCACCCCGATTTGCTCAATGATTAACGGCATCGGCAAGGTGAAAACGCCGATGGTTCTTTACATCATCTGCATGGTTGTCAAAATCGGCACCTCTTGGATTTTTGTCAGCATTCCGAGTATCAACATTCAGGGCGCCACCGCAGGCTCTATGGTGTCATACGCCCTCATTTGCGTCATCGGTATGTTCCTGCTGGTGAAGTACAGCGGCATCGTTCCCGACTTTTTCAGCACCACCATCAAGCCCCTCATCGGCGCGGTTTGCAGCTCGGCGGCAGCGTTTTTCTCCTACCGTCTTTTCGAGCCTTTCCTGCCCGGAAGGCTTGCAACCATCGCCGCGGTGCTCGTTGCAGTGGTTGTTTATATGGCAGTTTTACTAATAATTCGCACGTTTAGTACAGAAGAAATCAAATTTCTGCCAAAAGGTGAAAAAATCGCAAAAACACTTGAAAAATTCCATTTAATTGGTTAAAATAGAGTACTGTAGGCAACAGACAAAACAGTTTCTAAAGGAAATCGGGAGAGAATAATGGAATATCCTCAGAAGTCGAAATACGATTTTAACGATTTGGTTGAAATAGTAAAAATACTTCGCGCGCCCGGCGGCTGTCCGTGGGACATGGCGCAGACGCACAAAACCATTCGCTCCAATTTCATCGAGGAAACCTATGAGGTCATCGAGGCAATCGACAACGACGACAAGGATTTGCTGAAGGAAGAGCTTGGCGACGTGCTTTTGCAGGTGGCGCTTCATTCCGAAATGGAACGCGAAAGCGGCTCCTTTGACATGAACGACGTCTGCGACGGCATTTGCAAAAAGCTGATTATCCGCCATCCGCATGTTTTCGGCGACAAAAGCGCCGGTAACGAGCAGGAGGCGCTGCAAAACTGGGACGCGGTTAAAATGCAGACCAAGCAGCAAAAAACGCAGACCGAAGCCATGCGCAGCGTATCGCGCGCCCTTCCGGCACTCATGCGCAGCGAGAAGATTCAGCGCAAGTCCGCCAAGGTCGGCTTTGACTGGGACTCCGTTGACGGCGCGCTCGACAAGCTGTATGAGGAATACAACGAGCTGAAGGTCGCCATCGGTCACGGCAGCGCCGAGCTCCAAAGCGAGGAGCTGGGCGATTTGCTGTTCTCTGCGGTCAACGTTTCGCGCTTCCTCGGACTTGACAGTGAGCAAGCCCTCTACAATGCCTGCGACAAATACACTGACCGTTTTTCCATGGTCGAACAGCTCGCAACCGAGCGCGGTATCGACCTGAAATCGGCAGAGCTATCCCAACTGAATTCCCTGTGGGATGAAGTTAAGATAAAACAAAAGGAAAAATAATGGAGGTTTTTTTACAATGAAAAAGACAGATTTAATTGCAGCTATCGCAGAAAAAAGCGGCCTTTCCAAGAAGGACGCAGAAAAAGCTTTAACCGCTACACTCGACACCATCGTTGCTGCCGTTGCTGAGGGCGACAAGATTCAGCTCACCGGCTTCGGTACCTTTGAGCAGCGTCAGAGAAACGCAAGAACCGGCGTAGACCCCAGAACCGGCAACTCCATCGAGATTCCCGCTTCCAAGGTTCCCGCGTTCAAGGCCGGCAAGGCGTTCAAGGACGTTGTAAACAAGTAATTCAGCACACGAAAGGGCCGAGAATTCGGCTCTTTTTTCTTTGTGAGGAGAAATATTATGCGATTAGACAAATACTTAAAGGTGTCGCGCCTGATTAAGCGCCGCACCGTTGCCAACGAAGCCTGCGACGCCGGCAAGGTCATCGTCAACGACAAGCCCGCGCGCGCGTCCTACGACGTCAAGGTGGGGGACATCCTCGAAATCACCCTCGGCGCACGCTCGGTGAAGGTCAAGGTCACCGAGGTCAGGGAAACCGTGCGCAAGGAGGACGCCGCGACGATGTACACCGCGGTGTTGTCATAAGAATAATTTGAAAGATACCTTCGTATATTTTAAAGGATAAAAAAATATACGGAGGTATTTTTATGAACGAAGCGCCCATGGGCAAAAAGCATACCCTTATGCTGGACGGCAGAAAAAAGCTCGCCATTACGGGAGCGCAGGACGTCAACGGCTTTAACGAAGAAACCGTGTCCGTCAAAACCACGGCCGGTACGCTGATTATCAAGGGCAGCGGTCTGCACATTGACCGCCTTAACCTCGAAACGGGCGACGTCACCGTGGAGGGAATGATTAACTCCATGCAGTACATCGGCTCCGACAACTCCCGTTCGCGCTTTTCCAAGCTGTTCCGTTAGCCGGTGATGAAGTGGAGCTGACCTTTTCCCAACAAACCGCCGCTTTTTTTCTGTCAATCCCCCTCGGCGTTTTTCTCGCTGTATTCTACGGCGCGCTCAAATTTCTGCGTTTCGCGTTCTCGCCCGGAAAGGCGGCGGTCATTGTGCTCGACGTCCTTTTCATGCTCGTCTGGGCGATGTCGCTGTTCTTTTTCTCTCTAGGCTATCTTATGGGTTACATCCGTGTTTATGTGTTTATCGGCAGCTTTTTGGGCTTTGCGCTCTACCGTTTAACGCTTGGGCGGCTGCTGTTTCACATCTATCGCCCTGTTATCCGCTTTATTAAGGTAATCTTTCACAAAATTTGCGTAAAATTGAAAATATTTGCAAAATACCTATTGAAAATTGCCTCTAAGGTATTGTATAATATAAGCAGTAAAAAAGAATGTTTGACAGAGAAACGAAAAAAGAACAGGCAATCCAAGCCGCAAAAAGGGAATTTATATGAATCTGAAAAAACCAAAAACCAAAAAGGCGCAGGCAACTTCCGAAGAAGCCGTCGAAGAAACCGCTGACGGGCCCAAGGAGCTGCAGCAGCCGAAGAAAAAACGCAAAGCGCGTTATATTTTGCTTTACCTCGCGGCAATCGGTTTTGTTTTTTACGCCGTCATCACCATCATCAACCAGAATGTGAAAATCGCCGAAAAAAGGGCAGAGCTAAGTGAATTGCAGCAGCAGATTAATGTTGTTGAAATAGAATCCGATTATCTCGAAAAGGTTCAGGGCTACAAAGGTCAGGAGCTTGCCGAGTATATGGAAAAAATAGCGAAGGAAGAACTTGGCTATGTCAGCGACGGAGAGCGCATCTTCATCAACGTTGCCGGCGAATAAACAGGCGAAAGGAACATACTGCAAAGGTATCAAGGGGTAAGTATTTTTTATGGCAATTGAGGTCGGAGTTATTTTAGAAGGAAAAGTTTCCGGTATCACCAAATTCGGCGCGTTTATCGATCTGCCGGATTCCAAAACAGGCATGGTGCACATCTCGGAGGTTGCGCCAACCTTTATCAGCGAAATCAGCGATTATGTCAAGGTCGGCCAAACGGTCAAGGTCAAGGTGCTTGCCGTCAACGACGGTAAAATCAGCCTGTCCATGAAGCAGGCGCTGCCCAAGGACCAGCAAAAACGGCCGCAAAAGCCAAAGCCGCACAATTCCGGCGCGCATCAGCCCTACAAGCCTGCTCCGCCCGTGACTTCCCCCGGCGATTACGAGTGGCAAAGCTCGCGCAAAAGCGCTCCTTCCACCTTCGAGGACATGATGTCGCGCTTCAAGCAGACCAGCGAGGACAAAATGTCCGATCTCAAACGAGGCGAAAGCCGCGGCTACAGCCGCCGCGGAAACGGTAACGGCCGCCGATAAATGCGAGTTACGGCGGACAGCGCGTCAGGCGTTTGGCCGCGATGAGCGTTTTTGCATGTCATTTCAAATCAATACCCGATTTATCGGGACAATTTAATACTCAACAAGGGAGGCATTATCAATGAAGATTACCTACACCGCACGAAAAGTCAACCTGAGAGATAATTTTAAGGAAAGAGTCGAAAAAAAGCTTGCCAAGTTTAAGAAGATTTTTTCCGACGACGCGAATGTGTTTGTTGTTGTCACCATGGAAAAGAACCGTCAAACGGTTGAAATTACCATCCGCGACAACAAAATGGTATACCGCGCCGAAAGCACGCAGCCTGAAATGAACGATGCGCTCGACAGAGTCATTGATATTCTCACGCGCCAGATCCGCAAAAACAAAACCCGCCTTGAAAAGCGCATTAAAACCGGCGGTTCGCTTGACGACCTCACTTCCGAGCTTTCCGCTTCCGAGCAGGAGGAGCCCGAGGACGAGTATCAGGTTGTCCGCAAAAAGCAAGTGCTCATCAAGCCCATCAGCGTCGACGAGGCAATTTTGGAAATGAACATGATTAACCACGATTTCTTCATGTTTATCAACGCCGAAACCGACGAGGTCAACGTGGTTTATAAGCGCGACGACGGCAACTACGGCGTACTTGAGCCTGCCGCCGACTGAGTTTTCATCATCTTAACAACAAAGGGTATCGGTTATCCGATACCCTCGCTTTTTGGAGGAATCTATGCAGCTTCAATTTTCAGCTCCCTGCATTTTCGGTTTGGAGGGAATCTGCGCCAACGAGCTCCGCTTTCTCGGGCTGGAAAATGTCCGTGCCGAAAACGGCCGCGTGCTGTTCAGCGGCGACTTTTCCGCTATGGCGCGTGCCAACATCAACTCACGCTATGCCGAGCGGATTCAAATTTTGCTCGCGGAATTTACCGCGCGCAGCTTTGAGGAGCTTTTTGAAAACGTCAAGGCAATTGACTGGCAAAACTTCATCGGTATGAGCGACGCATTTCCTGTCAAGGGCAGCTGTCTCAATTCCAAGCTGATGAGTGTGCCCGACTGCCAAAAAATCATCAAAAAAGCCGTGGTGTCCAAGCTCTCCGAGCGCTACATGCTTTCATGGTTTGAAGAAACCGGCGCGCCGCGTCAAATTCAGTTTCTCATTATGAATGACCGCGTCAGTATTCTGCTTGACACCTCAGGCGCCGGACTGCACAAGCGCGGCTATCGCGCGCAGGCAAACGAAGCGCCGATTAAGGAAACCCTCGCCGCCGCGATGGCGGAACTTGCCGGCGTTCGTCCAAGCCATTTTGTGCTCGATCCGATGTGCGGCAGCGGCACCATTTTGATTGAATCTGCGATGAAGGCGCTCAAAATCGCGCCCGGACTCAACCGTTGGTTTGCCGCCGAGCACTGGAGCTGTGTTCCCACGGAAGCCTTTGAAGCCGAGCGTGCGCTCGCCAAATCCAAAATCAACCGTGACTGCGCCTTTCGCGCCGAGGGTTATGACATCGACCCTATTGCGCTCGAAACGGCAAAGCATAACGCCGAACAGGCCGGTGTTGCCGACAGAATCACCTTTGCGCAGCGCGATATCCGCGATTTTGTTCTGCCCGAGGGCTACTGTACCGTTATCACCAATCCGCCCTACGGTGAAAGGCTGCTGGACGTCAGCGCTGCCGAGGAGCTTTATAAGGTGATGGGGGAGCGGTTTGTGCGCGCGCAGGGCAAGCGTTATACAATCATCACGCCCGACGATGATTTTGAAAAAATCTTCGGGCGCAAGGCCGACAAACGCCGAAAAACCTACAACGGCACCTTAAAATGTCAGATTTACCAATTTTTTAAATAAAAATATCCTTGACATTTTTTGACAATAGGTATAAACTAAATAACGAAGCAGGGGAGTCCGCATAAGCGGGCTGAGATTAGGCTGTGTTGCCTTGACCCTTTAACCTGATTCGGACAATGCCGACGTAGGAAGCTCAGTATAATTTACTTTAGAGAGCACTGCGTCCCTGCAGTGCTCTTTTTGTTTCTTATGACCCGCCGTTAGCCGACGACTGATTTCAGCCGGCTTTTTCAAAGGCGGAATGAATGCAACGTCACGTTGCTGCCGACGTAGGAAGCTCAGTATATTTTACTTAAGAGAGCACTGCGTCCCTGCAGTGCTCTTTTTGTTTCTTATGACCCGCCGTTAGCCGACGACTGATTTCAGCCGGCTTTTTCAAA
>CADBSZ010000123.1 GCA_902797525.1 uncultured Ruminococcus sp.
CAACGCGAAACGCGAAGCGGAATTTGACAAATCATCGTTGCCGCAAAAGCAGCCCGTTATTGTCAATACGCAGCCAAAGCCGGAAACCGTGCCTGTTGCGCCGCCCAAAACAGCAGAGCCTGATGCACAGCCGCAGGAGCCTGCACAATTATATGCGCCGCCCGAAAATGAACTCAAATACATTGGTGAGGCGTTTGATACATACATCATCGTGGAGCTCAATAAAACAGAGTTAATGCTTATTGACAAGCACGCCGCCCACGAGCGCATAATTTATGAAAAGCTCAAAGCCGAAAAAGCAGGCGCCTCATCGCAAATTCTTTTGCAGCCCGTTACCGTAACGCTGAGCAAAGAGGAATACTCCGCCGCGACGGAACACCTCGATATGTTCCGAAACTGCGCATTTGACGTGGAGGACTTCGGCAATTCCACATTGATTGTGCGCAGCGCACCGCAATACATTGACGCCGCCGAGGTTGAGGACTGTGTGGCAGAAATGGCTGGATACATCGCCATGGGCAAAAATGATATTTTTGCTGAAAAAATGGATTGGTTCTATCACAATGTCGCCTGCCGCAGCGCCATTAAGGCAGGCAACAAAAACTCTGCGCAGGAGCTGATGGACATTGTAAAAACCTTGCAGGAAAATCCCGAAATCCGTTATTGTCCCCATGGCAGACCAATTACCATTATTATGAAAAAAAGTGAAATCGAACGACAATTCGGCAGGGCGTGATAGTGTGAACAATCAAATAAAACTGGTGTCTGTTGTCGGCCCCACCGCTTCCGGGAAAACCGGTCTGTCGGTTGAGCTTGCAAAGCACTTTCACGGTGAAATCATTTCCGCCGATTCCATGCAGATTTATCAGGGGATGACTATCGCCACTGCCAAGCCGGATAAAGCCGAACAGCAGGGAATAGCGCATCACTTAATGGATTTTCTGCCCCCCGACAGTACCTATTCCGTCGCTATGTTCGTCGAGGACGCCAAGCGCTGTATCCGCGAAATCACCGATAGGGGAAACCTTCCTTTTATTGTCGGCGGCACTGGCCTTTATGTTGACTCACTGCTCAACAATATTCAGTTCAGTGATGATCAGCGCGACGAAGCGCTTTCAGAACAATTGTGGGCAGAATATGAACAAAACGGACTTGAGCCGCTGCTCGAACAGCTCGCTTCCTTTGACAGCGATTCTGCTCAACGCCTTGCGCCCGAACGCAATCCCAAGCGCGTGATTCGTGCGATTGAGTTTTACCTCACCACGGGTATAACCATCACTGAGCAAAACCGTCGCTCTCGCACGCAGCAAAGCCCATATTACGCTGTTAAAATCGGCTTGAATTTTAGTGACCGCGAAAAGCTTTATGACCGAATCAACCGCCGTGTCGATCTCATGCTTGAACAAGGTCTGATAGAAGAAGCAAAGACGGTGCTCAGTTCTTCTTTGAGCTTTACCTCTGTCAAGGCAATCGGCTACAAGGAGCTTGCGCCCTATATCCGCGGCGAAGCTTCGCTTGATGATTGCGTTGAAAAACTAAAAAGAGAAACCAGGCGCTATGCCAAGCGCCAGCTAACCTGGTTTCGTCGTGACAAAGACATTCACTGGCTGTATGTAGACAATTATGATTCTTTTGAAGAATTATACAATGCAGCCGTTAATATGATAAACAAAGGATTGGCTTATGGATAAACTATTGTTTAAGCGAATATTGGTTGCCGCGCTGACGGTTTTGGCGCTGATTTACGTGACCTATTTGCTCATACGCTCAAATTTTGATATGTACCCCACAGAAAATGCCGTTGCCGCTACTGTAACAGATTCCATCAGCACTGAAGGATATATCATCCGTGACGAAACGCTGATTCAAAACACTGCGCAGGGCGTGCTTTCCTACACCGTTTCCAACAGCGCTGCCGTGGAAGCAAACAGTGTAATCGCCAACGTGTTCTCCAATGCCGAGGACGCTGTCGCCAACAGCCAAGCCGACGCGTTGGAAGCCCGAATCGCCACCCTGCAGGACAGCCAAAACAGCAGTTTAATGGGTGCTGTCAGCGTTGACGTGATTAACAACAATATTCAAAGCAACCTCATCAATTACCTTTATGATGCGAACAAATACGACGTTGACGCTGTAAAAGCCGATGCTGACAAGCTGCTCGGTTCCATCAACCAGCGCCAGCTTTTAACCGGCAAAATCACCAACTTCAATTCGCAGATTTCTGCGCTGCAGCAGCAGGTAAGCTCTCTGCGTTCCTCCTCCGGCGACAGCGTCGGCTCTGTCAAAACGCCGAAGGCAGGTTATTTTACCGAGTTTTGCGACGGCTTTGAAAACGTTTTATCGTATTCAAAAATAGACGAGCTTACAATTGATGATTTACATAATATCAAAAGCGAGGCAGTTCCCGACAATATCGCCGGCAAGGTTATCGGTAACGTCAGCTGGTATGTTGCCTGTGAGGTTAGTGCCGACGAGGGCGCTGCGCTCTCTATTTACGACGGCGCCGTCACAGTTTTGTTTTCAGAGGCTTCCACTGAGGCGATTCCGGCGAACGTTCACCGCATTGTCCGCAACGGTGATGAAAACGCTCTCGTCATTCTGGAGTGCGACTACATGAACAGCGGACTGCTCGAAGCGCGTCAGGAGCCGATTGAAATCGGCATGGGCACCTATTCCGGTCTGCGCGTCAGCAAACGCGCTATCCATGACGACTACGTTACCAAAACCACCTATGACGAAAACGACAAGCCTCACAAGGAACAAAAGAAGGTGCAGGGCGTGTATGTCTTGTACGGAAGTGAAATCCAGTTTAAGCAGATTTCGATTCTCTATGCTACCAAGGATTATGTAATTTGCGACGAAAATCCCGCGGAGGGCGTACTCTTTAACGGAAAAACAATTTCGCTGTATGATAAAGTAATCGTGAAAGGAGACGATTTGTATGACGGAAAGGTCATTTCGTGACGTTGAATATAATTATCGCCTAATCAACGAGCGTATTGCCGAGGCAGCTGAAAAGTCCGGCAGAAAACGTGAGGACATCACCTTCCTTGCGGCGACAAAAACCGTGGACGCCGCCACCATTAACCACGCCATTTCGCTCGGACTTGATCACATCGGCGAAAATCGTGTTCAGGAGCTTCTCTCAAAATATGAGCAATACGATTTAGCGCATTGTTCGCTGCAGTTCATCGGCCATCTGCAAACCAACAAGGTACGTCAGATTGTTGACAAGGTTGACTTGATTCAGTCTGTTGATTCCTTTAAGCTTGCCAAGGAAATTTCCGCTCAGTCGCTCAAACGCGGCAAAACAACGGATATTTTGGTTGAGGTGAACATCGGCAGGGAAGAGAACAAGTCCGGCGTGTTTCAAGAGAATTTGGAAGAATTACTGTGTCAGATTTCCGAATTAGAGGGAATTTCGGTCAAAGGTTTGATGACAATCCCCCCAATTTGTGAAAATGAACACAAAATTTCAAAATATTTTTATAATATGCACAAGTTGTTTATTGACATTTCGGGAAAAAAATTAGATAATGTAAATATGACTATACTCTCGATGGGTATGTCTTCCGATTATTATGAGGCAATTTTGGAAGGCGCAACGATGGTTAGAGTCGGCTCGTCGCTGTTCGGCGCGAGAAACTATACATAATGTAGGAGGAAATAACAATGGCAGGAATCGTTGATAAGTTCAAACGTATGTGGGACGCTCCCGACGATGAATACGAGTATGATGAATACGGCTATGCTGACGAGGGAGATGAGTACGAGGAGGTAACCGCTCCCCGTGACCGTGACAGAGATTATGACCGTGACCGCGACAGAGACCGCGAGCGCGCAAGCTCTGTTTCCGGCAGCAGAAACAAGGTCGTTAATATTAACGCCACCGCAAAGCTGCAGGTCGGCATTTTTAAGCCCGAGCGTTTCGGTGAAGAAACACGTTCCATCGCGGATGAACTCATGAAAACCCACACTGTTGTTCTCAACCTTGAAGATACCAACAAGGACATGGCAAGACGTATTCTTGACTTCCTCAGCGGCGTAGCTTATGCCAACAACGGAAAAATCAAGAGAGTTGCCACCAATACATATATTATCATTCCCAGCAACGTTGACCTCACCGGCGACGATCTGTTAGACGAACTCGAAAACAGTGGCGTATACTTCTGATTCTGACAGGCTGTTTTATTCCAAACTGGACGACGGCGTTGCGCTGTGTGAAAAGCGACATAAGCCATACTTCTTTTCGTTCTTTTCCGAAAGAGAGCAAATGTTTGCGCATCAGCACTTAAACGCTGCGGGCTTTCACAATTTCGCTTTTTTCGGCGGTTATGACGGCGCAGAGCGAAAGGTGCTCGGCGTATTCTTCGACGATAAAGCGGACTTTCCCGTGGAAGCGCTCACGCTGATTTTTCGCAAAAGCGACAAGCTGACGCACCGCGATTTTCTCGGTTCGCTGATGGCGCTCGGCATTGAGCGCGAAACAGTGGGGGATATTTTGGTGGAGGACGGACGATGCGTTGTGTTCGTCAAGTCTGAAATCAAGGATTACATCACTTCCCAGTTGTTCAAGGTCGGCAGAGTCGGCGTAAAAATCAATGAAACCGATCCGGGCGAATTGCCGAAAGGACGCGGCTTTGACGAAAAGGACATCACCGTGTCGTCCCTGCGGCTTGACGCGATTGTCGCCGCTGTTACGGGACTTTCGCGCGAAAAAACCAAGTCGCTTATTCTTTCGGGCAACGTCACGCGCAATTATTTGGAATGTCAGAACATCAGCCAAACCTGTTCGGAACAAGATACGCTTACCATAAGGGGTAAAGGTAAATTTGTTATTAACGGTGTTTTAGGGGAAACAAAAAAACACCGTATCAGAATTTCAATGATTCATTATAGATAAGGAGTGCAGGATAATGCTTACGATTGATGAAATCAAAAACATCAGCTTCAGAAAAGCAACGCTCAGCGGCGGCTACAGAGCAGAGGACGTAGACGCGTTTATCGACGAAGTCATCGCCACTTTTGAGCAGCAGAAAAAAGAAAAAACCAATCTCGTACACAAAATTGACAGATTGGCAACCCGTTTGGAAGAATACCGCGAGGATGAGGAGACCGTTCGCAACGCGCTGCTCACCTCACAGAAAATGTCTGACGCTTGCATTAAGGAAGCAAAGGAAAAGGCTGCCAAAATTGTTCGTGACGCAGAGGAAAAGGCACAGGCGCTTGTTGCCGACGCCAACAGAATGACCGCGCTCGAAAAAGAGAAGTATCTCCAGCTTCAGGCTGACGGTGTAACCCTCAGAAACGAGCTGATTGAGCTTTACAGCAAGCACATTCAGTCCATTGACGACCTCCCCACATCCTCCGATGTTGAGCAGAGCCGTCAGGAACTGGACGAAAAATATCCAACCGAGCCGATTGAGCAGTCTAAACCTCAGGCACAACCGCAGACTGAGCAGCCCGCAGAACCTGCACCGCAGGCTCCCAAGGCGCCCGACGCAACCACACGTGTTGCCATTAAGCGCCCCGGCAAGTTTAATCACCTGAAATTCGGCGATAACTATGATGTTTCCGACGAATAATTCGTCATTTTATAAAATGTAATTTTATTGGAGAGAACAAGTAATATGTGTAAAGATTGTAAGGATTACAACGCAACCCTGAATCTTCCCAAAACCGACTTTCCGATGCGTGCCGGTTTGCCCAAAAGCGAACCTGTCATGCTCAAACAGTGGGAGGACGAAAAAGTTTATGAAAAGCTCATGGAGCTCAACGAAGGCAAGCCTTTGTTTGTACTTCACGACGGACCGCCTTATGCCAACGGCGATATTCACCTCGGCCACGCGCTCAACAAAATTTTGAAGGACTTTATTGTTCGTTATAAGAACATGGCCGGTTTCAAATCTCCGTTCGTTCCCGGTTGGGATACCCACGGTCTGCCCACCGAGCTGAAAGCAAGACAAAAGGCAGGTATCGGCAACTCCGCCGACATTTCCGTTGTTGAGCTGCGTAAGCTTTGCGAAGAGTTCGTAACCGGCTACATCAACGACCAGCGCGAACAGTTTAAGCGTCTCGGCTGCATTGGCGAGTGGGATAATCCTTACATTACCTTAAAGCATGAATTTGAGGCGGAGCAGATTAAGGTTTTTGCCGAAATGGCTGATAAGGGCTATATTTACCGCGGCTTAAAGCCCGTTCATTGGTGCCCCGAATGTAAAACGGCTCTTGCGGAAGCGGAAATTGAATACGCTGAGGATCCCTGCCACTCCATTTATGTTAAATTTAACGTTACCGATGACCTCGGCAAATTCTCCGCAATGGGCATTGACCCGTCAAAGGTTTACTTTGTAATTTGGACGACAACTACATGGACGCTCCCGGCAAACGTTGCAATTTGCGTTGGCCCCAGATATGAATACTCCATCATCAAGCACAACGATGAATACTACGTCATGGCAACCGACCTCTATGAGTCGGCTATGGCAGAAGCAGAAATTACCGATTACGAGGTTGTTGCCACCATCAAGGGCAGCGAGCTCGAGTATATGAAAACACAGCACCCGTTCCTTAATCGTGAATCGTTACTTATTGTCGGCGATCACGTAACACTGGAAAGCGGTACCGGCTGCGTTCACACTGCGCCCGGTCACGGTGTTGACGACTACAATGTTTGCCGTAACTATCCTGAAATTCCCGTCATCTGTCCCGTAAACGGCGACGGCGTTCTCACCGAGGAGGCAGGGGAGTTCGCAGGACTTACCACCGATGAGGCAAACAAAAAAATTGCGATTAAGCTTGATTCCACCGGCGCGCTGTTTGCGCTCAAAAAGATTATTCACCAGTATCCGCACTGCTGGAGATGTAAATCTCCTATTCTGTTCCGCGCTACTGACCAGTGGTTCTGCTCGGTAGACGACTTCAAGGATGAAGCGGTTGACGCAATCAATACTGTTGAGTGGATTCCGGCGTGGGGTAAAGAAAGAATCACCTCCATGGTGCGCGACAGAAAAGACTGGTGTATTTCGCGTCAGCGCAAATGGGGCGTTCCGATTCCGATTTTCTACTGCAAGGATTGCGGCGAGCCCTACATCAATAAGGATGCTATGCTTGCGGTTGCCGACTTGTTTGGCAAGGAAGGCTCCAACGCATGGTTTGACCACGACGCGAACGATATTTTGCCCGCAGGCACCAAGTGTCCGAAGTGCGGCGGCAATCACTTTGACAAAGAAAAAGATATTATGGATGTTTGGTTTGACAGCGGTTCCTCACACACTGCCGTCTGCAAACGTCGTGATTACCTCGGCTTCCCGGCAGATTTGTATCTCGAGGGCAACGATCAGTACAGAGGCTGGTTCCAGTCCTCGCTGCTGACGTCCGTTGCGACAACAGGCGTTGCGCCCTACAGAACCGTGTTGACGCATGGCATGATTCTTGACATGGAAAAGCGCAAAATGAGTAAGTCGCTCGGCAACGGCATCAGTCCTCAGGAGGTTATGAAGCAGTTTGGCGCTGATGTTCTCAGACTGTGGGTGGCTTCCTGCGACTATCAGTCCGACGTCAACATTTCCTTTGACATCCTAAAGCAGTTGGCGGAATCTTACAGAAAAATCCGTAACACAGCGAGATATATCCTCGGCAACCTTTCTGACTTCAACCCCGACACGGACATGGTTGATTTCAGCGAGCTGATGCCGATTGACAAGTGGGCGCTTGCAACCCTGAACAACCTGATTGAAAAGGTTTCAGAGTCATATGACAAGTACGAATTCCATATCGTATATCACAGCATTCACAACTTCTGCGTTGTTGATATGTCTAACTTCTATCTCGACGTTCTCAAGGACAGACTTTATACCGAAAAGGCTGACAGCTTGTCAAGAAAAGCGGCACAGACCACCATCTATACGATTCTCAATGCCATGACCAAAATGCTTGCTCCGATTCTCGCATATACCTCCGACGAAATCTGGAAGTATATGCCGCATGCTGCAGGCGATCGGGATGAGCACGTTATCTTCAACGAAATGCCCAAGAAGCTCGACATCGCCATCGACGATAACTTTATGGCGTTCTGGGATGAGATTCACGCGCTCAGAGACGATGTTAAGAAGGCAATTGAGCCGTTGGTTAAGGAAAAAACCATCAAGGGCTCGCTTGAAGCAAAGGTAACTCTTTGTGCAGGCGGCGACAAGCTCGCGTTCCTGAAAAAAGCGGAGAGTGAACTTGCGGCAGCCTTTATTGTCAGCGAGGTTGTTATTGCTGACAACGGCGGCGAGCTTGACATTCAGGTTGAAAAAGCAGAGGGCGAAAA
>CADBSZ010000124.1 GCA_902797525.1 uncultured Ruminococcus sp.
CAGCTGCATGGTTTCCGCCCAGCCCTTAATGGCGGTCAGCGGTGTGCGCAGCTCGTGCGAAACGCGCGAAATAAAGTCGTTTTTCATTTGTTCGGTGGTCTGCAAATCCTTTGCCATGTCGCTGACGGCATCGCAGAGGTCACCGATTTCATCATCGTATTTATGCTCAATTTTTTCCGAGGCGGAAAAGTCGCCCTGCGCGATTTGCGCGGCGGCTTCGCTCAGTCTGCGAATCGGCTTGACGATGGAGCGGATAAAGACCAAGCCCGACAGCACCAGCAGCGCGATGATGACAATGCCCACGGCGATGATGATAAGGCTGAACAGCATGATTCTGCCGGTGGCAGGCTCCATCGAAACAATGTAGCGCACCGCGCCGATGACGTTGTTTCCGTCGTCCTTGATAATGCGCGTTTCGCTCATGGCGCGCTCGCCCGAAAGCAGCTTGCCGTTCCAGAAAGCGTAGCCTGCGGCGCTGCCCTTTGCCTCGTCAAAGTCGGTGTTTGTTTCGTCCTCGGAGGGGATAAAGCCGGTGGAGGTCAGTACCACGCGGCCGGTGGAGTTGAGCACCATCACGCCCATCTGCTCTTTTTTGTCAAAGTTTTCAATATAGTCGCGCGAGGCGGTGGTAAAATCGGTGGGATTGTCCGCCTTAAAGCCCGAAAACACCACGCTCAGCTCGTTGGAGGCGGTGTGCAAATCCTGCTCCACCTGCGACTGAAACACATAGGTAACGGCAAAAATGAGGATAACCACAATCAAAATGATAATCGTGACAATAACGCTGAGCGTGTTGAGCATCCAGCGCCTGGTAATGCCTTTTATCATGGGCTTCCTCCTTTTCGTTACTTAGTGGTTAGCGTTTTCACGGCGTCAATTGTGTATATTGTCAAAAAGCGGCTTGCCAAGCGAAGGCTTTATGGACGCAACGTCACGTTGCTTATTCGCCGGCGTCCCATTTGTAGCCGAGTCCCCAGACAGTGATGATGTGCTTGGGGTTGGAGGGTTCGTCCTCAACCTTCATTCTCAGGCGGCGGATGTTAACGTCAACGATTTTATCCTCGCCCACATACGCGTTGCCCCAAACGTGGTTAAGAATGTCAATACGATCCAGCGCAACGCCTGGATTCGAGAAAAAGTATTCCATAATCTGGAACTCCACCTGAGTCAGTTCAATCATTTTGCCTGCCTTCATCAGCGCACGGTTGCGCAGGTTGAGGGTGAAGTCGCCGGATTTCAGTTCTTCCTTAAAGTTGTTTTCGGCACGTGACTGCGCCAGCGCCACACGGCGGTAGAGCGAATCAACGCGCGCTAAAAGCTCACTGGGGGAGAAGGGCTTAGCCACATAGTCGTCGGCGCCGAGCATCAGGCCCGTAACCTTGTCCATCTCCTGTGTTTTTGCGGAGAGCATAATAATGCCGATGCCGCCGTTGCGGCTGCGCAGCTCCTTGCAAACCTGAAAGCCGTCGATGCCGGGCATCATTACGTCGAGAATCGCGATGTCGAAGTCGCCGTCGTTTTCGTCGTACTTTTTCAGCGCAGTCTCACCGCAGTCGGCCTCGATCACGTCGTAGCCTGCACGGGTCAGGTTAATGACCACAAAATCGCGAATCGCGGATTCGTCTTCGCATACCAGAATTTTTTTCATTTCAAAAACCTCCAATTATGTTGAGTTCGAATGATGCTTTATGTGAATGGTTCGGTGATAACCGTATGTTGCTGTGTTAAAAATAAGCTATGTTGCTAATTGGGAAAAGGCGGTTTTAATGCTGTCGTCCGTCACCGCCAATGCGCTTTCGGGCGCATAATTGACAAACGCGAAGGCGCTGCGGTTGTCTTTATAAATCAGCGTATAGCCGTCAATGCCCTTGCCCTGGTCCCACTCGGCTACCTTAAACACCTTGATGTCAAACAGCTTTTCGCCCACGCCGCTTTTGTTCCATTCGCAAAAGCGCAGCAGGTCGCCGCTTTCGTTAAGCAAAACGGTAAAGGTGCCGGCAAGCCATGTTTCGGGAATTTTAACCGTAAAGCTGTAGTTGTAATTGGCGGCGGTGCGCTGAACAGGCACCAGCTCTTCCTTTTGAACGCTGAAGTTGTTCCAGATAATCTGGTCCGCTGCGGTAAACGCGCCGCTTGTGTCGCTGTAGGGCAGTGTGGAAACGGTGGGAACCTCCGTTTTCATGTCGTTGCCGATGTCGGTGGAGAGCACCGCGCTGGCGCGCTTGGTGGGGTTTTCCGTTTTTTCCTTATACAGCGGATTGCGCAGCAGATTCAGCTCCTTGTTGAAGTAAATAACCTGCGTGTTCATTGCGTTGCTTGCCAGTGCGCCGTCCACCACCAGGCCCTTGCTGCTTTCGTCCAAATCGGTGAAGCTGACGTTTTTGTAGCTGACAACGTTTGGATCCATCGGCGCGGTCGCCTTGGCATAAAGCGCGTTGCGCTTGGAATCAAATTCCAATAAGGTCGCCTTTGCCTCGTTTTCGGGGCTGAACAGCGACAGGGTAATCACCTTGCTTTTTCCGCTGCTGTCAAGGTTGCCGCAGTAGAACGCGGAGTAGTTTTGCCCCGATTCAATCACGTTGGTTTTGCCGCTTTCGTAGGTGTAGGCGGCAAGAAAGTTGACGTTTGCAGTGTAGGTGGCGTAGCCGACCAAAATTTCCTGCGCGCTGTTGTCGTTGATATCGGCAAAATCCACGCTGTCGACGTCGGTGGTTTCGGTGACAAAGTCAGAGGAAATTTTCCATTTTCCGTCGTCCTCATACATCACCAGCATGTGCACGCCCGTCGCGCCGTCCTTGTCGCGGAAAAAGGCAATCGCCTCGTTGATGTCGTCGCCGTTTAGATCGTGCATTACAATCGCACTGCGGTAACTGCCGCTTTTGGGATATTTCAGCGTGTAGCCCTTGGACGAGGTTTTGGCAATCAATTGCTCGATTTCCGCTTCGTCGCCCATGGTTTTGGGAGGACGCAGCAAATCGTCGCGGCTCAAATCCGTCAGGCTGCAGCCGCCGGCGCAGCTCAGCATTACCGCGCCCAACAAAGCGGCGGTAAGGGATTTCCACTTCATATGCCGTTCCTCCTCTCCGTAAAGTTATTTTTGCTTGGCAATCAAAAATTTAATCTTTTTGCCTTTTTCGGTGAACATTTTTTCATGTTCGGTTTCAATGTTTTCGGCAAAGCCGCTCGCGTGCAAATCACGCGTCAAATAGGTGATTTCATAGCCGCTTTGCTCAAAATATTCCAGGCTTTCCTCAAACAGCTCGTCGTCATCCGTCTTAAAGCGGATTTCCGCCCCGGGCTGCAAAAAACTCTTGTACATTTGCAGCTTTTTGTAGTAGGTCAGGCGGCGCTTTTTGTGCTTGAGCCGCGGCCACGGATTGCAAAAGTTAATGAACAGACCTTCAATTTTATCCTCGGGCCTGATAATCGCGTCAAGCTGTTCGACATTGTATTTTACAAGCACCAAATTGGTGATGTCATCGGCGGTTTTGCCGCTTTCCTCAAACAGCCTGACGATGGTGCGTCTGCCCACGCCGAGCATGTCGATTTTGATGTCGAGCGCGATGATGTTGTAATCGGGGTGAAGCAGCGCAAACTGCCCTGCAAAGCCGCCCTTGCCGCAGCCGATTTCCAAATAGAGGGGCTGCTCCTTTTTGAAGGCGGTTTGCCATTTTCCGGCGTAGTCGTCGGGACTTTTGATGTAAAAGTCACAGACGCTCAGCTCAGGCTCCGCCCATTTCTTTTTTCGGATTCTCATAATACCTCAGTCAATTGTAAAAATATCTCATATCATTATACCAAATTGTAACAAATTATGCAACAAATCTGCCGTAAAATTTTAAATATACTTAACCTTATCGCCGTAAGATTTCGATTTTGTAAACCGAATGTCAGGGAATTGGGTTTCCAGTCTGATTTTGAGCGGAAAAATGACAATATCTTCACTTTTAAAATGCCCGGCGTCAATAATGTTTACGCCGAGCTCGTTGGCGGCGTTGATTTCGTGGTGCTTGATTTCGCCCGTCACCAGCACATCCGCGCCTTCCCCGGCAGCGGCGAAAATGTCCGAGCCGCCGGCGCCGGAGGCAACGGCGACGGTTTTAACCGTCGGGCGCACGTCCGTGTAGCGCAGTCCTTCGCAGCCGAGCGCTGCTTTGACCGTCTGCGCGAAGTCGCAGGCAGCGGTTTCATTTGCCAGTTCTCCGATAAACAGGCATTCGCCCTTTTCGGATTTGCGCAGGTTCTGCACGCCTATAGCGGCGGCAAGGCAGGTGTTTACGCCAAAGCTCTCACTCAAATCGAGATTGGTGTGCATGCACACAGCGGCAATACCGCGTTGCGCCAACAGATAAGCGGCGCTTTTGGCATTCAGGCTTTTCAGCGGCTGAAAAATCACGGGATGGTGGCTGATAATCAGCTCACACCCCAGCGCGGCGGCTTCCTCAACCACCTCGGCGGTGATGTCAAGCGCGAGCAGGGCAGAGGTGACCTCTGCTTTTCCGTCGCCGATTAAAAGCCCCGCGTTGTCAAAATCCATGGCGGACGCGACGGGGGCGAAGGTTTCAAAATAATCGAGAATGTTGTTAACCGTTGTCACAAAAAGCCTCCAATTGTTCGGCGAGCACGCCAAAGTGCGCGTCTCCCTTCGCCTGCTTTTTCAGCCGTTCAATGTGGCCGTGCAGAAAGCGGAGATGCGTTTCGTTTTTGGGATTCAGCCTGCCTGTGTAGCAAAACAGCTCGCCGGGCGCGGCGGTGTTTCCCGTGTATGTGACCGAGAGCACCGTGTAGCATTTTCCGCCTGCCACACAGCAGTCCTGACGGTCAATGTGAAAGCCGTTTTCCGCAAGCCACGCGATTAACGCCTCGCTTTTGGTCATCGGCTGCAAAATGTAGTGCTTGGTTTTATCTTGTGAAAAAGTCCAGTCGCCGAGGATTTTTGCAATCAGCTCGCCGCCCATGCCGGCAATAATAATATCGTCAGCCTCACTGCCGTCAATTTCG
>CADBSZ010000125.1 GCA_902797525.1 uncultured Ruminococcus sp.
CTGCCGGTGGCGCCGATAAACGCGATGGTCTCACCCTTTTTGACCTTAAAGCTGATGTCGGATACCGCCTCTTTTTCCGAGCCGGGATAAGCAAAGCCGACGTTTTTAAACTCTATAGTGCCCTTTTCTTTGAAAGAGGCAGGGTTCTCGGGATCCAGAACGGAAACCTCATGAACAATGACCTCGTTGATACGCCTTGCGCTGACGCCGGCTCTCGGCCAGATAACGATCAGAGTTACCATAAGAACGAAAGACATAATGATCTGGCTCGCGAGCATAACAAACGCGTTGGTCGCACTGAAAGACGTTTTAGCTGCTTCCATATCCATGCCGTTAAGGACGAACGCGCTTGCCCACAGGATGGACAGGGACAGTCCCGACATAACCATCATAACAAACGGTGTAAAGAAAGACAAAACTCTGCCGGCAAAGATCTGCACCTTGGTGAAATTGGCGTTTACCTTTTCAAACTTGTTTTCCTGATAGGCTTCGGCGTTGAACGCTCTGACAACTCTGACGCCGGTAAGGTTCTCTCTGGAAGCGACGTTGAGCATATCGGTCAGCTTCTGGACAATCTTGAACTTCGGCGTTAACATCGCCAGCAGAACGGCAACCGCAACAACAAGGAGAACCAGCCATACGGCGGTGACGATAGTAAGAGATGTGCTGGCGTATTGCAGCAAAAGAATGACAGACCACACCATAACAACAGGCGCTAAGAACGCGGTCTTTAAGAATGTGAGCCACGCAAGATGGACATTCTGCATGTCGTTGGTGGTTCTGGTAATCAGAGACTCGGTCGAGAAAGAAGCAAAGTCCGCGATAGCAAACTGGTTAACTCTCTCATACATTTTCTGTCTGATACCGGTAATTGTGCTGCTGGCAGCTGCACTGGCTACGAAACGGATAATAACCTCGACCGCAGCCATCAAAACAGCGCAAATGACCATATTGATACCCTGCTGCCAGATTTCATCTACACCGTTTTGCCGGCTGTTCTGCACAGCGGCCGTAAGACCGGCTATGTTTGTGACGATTTGCATCATGAAGAAAACTTCGCACAGTGTCAGCAGAAAAATTGCAATCACTGAAATCCAGTTTTTCGCCTTCATGTTTTTGAAGAGTAATTTGAACATGACATCCCCTCTTTTAAAATTTTTATGCATATTTTCTGCGAATCCTTGACGAAAATCTTTACTATCTGTTGCGTTAAATTCCGCATAACTGCGGTGCCGACACCGGAAAGTGACGGCATTTCCGTGTCGTTTGCCTTGTTTTGCAAAATTTTCGCTAACAGGTGTTTAAAGCTTTCATCAAGAATCAGCAATAACGGCAAAGCTGCCGTTAATTACCTGAAATGATAAACCTGATGAGCGCGGCTACCAGCTTGACGCCGGTATCGTTACTTTTACTAACGTACCGCCGCCTTCACGCGTCGTAATCATCAATTTGCCTGCGCACATCAACGCAAGCCTTTGTCGAATATTATTCAGAGCGATATGCGGCTCGTTGTCATCGGCCGGAACAAAACCGGGACCATCGTCCTCGACGATAATCTCGCTCGCAGTATCTGTTTGCCGGGTAACGACAGAGATGTGTATCGGATCACTGCTTGATTTCATACCGTGCTTGACAGCGTTCTCCACAATAGGCTGCAGCGTCAGCGGCGGCACACGGAACATGGTGTGCGGCGTATCGAAGCTGACAAAGAGACTGTCCTCAAACTGCGCCTGCTCAACGGCGAGATAGGCGCGCGTATGCTCCAGCTCATCACGAAAAGGAATGGTGTCCTCGCTCGCGATAGCAGTAAAATTCTTGCGCAGATAGGTGGTGAAGTCCAGCGTGACCTGCTTTGCCTTGCCGGGGTCTTGGTCGCAAAGGTAGTAAATACCCATCATGGTGTTATAAATGAAGTGAGGCCGCATCTGCAATACCATGACGCTGGTGCGCTGATTGGTAAGCTCACGCTGCTGACGCATATGCTGTTCCACATTGTCTGAGAGAATCAGACTGAACATCATCAGCGCGCAGAGCACCATTCCGAATATAATGAATATAGCAATATAGTTGAACAAATAGATGAACAACGCGGTTGTCATCGGCAGCAGATAGACAAGAATCGCGATAAAATACCTTTTTGAGAGCTGTTTGCGCCTTCTGATAACGCCTTCTATGTTGAGAATCATCATGACAACCATCGGGAGCGGCAACAGTGCGAACCACGAACCGCGAAAAAACTGATTGTCCGTCGCGATATAGTAAAAAGCGTCTGTAAACTGCGCGACAATCAGCAGCGAGAAGAACGCGCACCACAGCGCTGCCATGGCACGGAACAGCGCGCTGCTTTTTATGCTTTCACCGCATCTATGCAGCAGCAAGACTGTCGGCATAGGCATCAGGGCAGAAACAGTCAAAAATTCAAAAAAGACGACGACTTTTTCCACTGCCGGCACATCGGGAAATCTGTAGATAATGACGTCAATATAAAACACGGCAACACTCAGCAAAAGCATAGAAAAAAACGTGATGAAATATCGCCTGTCCCACCGGTCGAGCGCAGGTATAAAAGCGGATAATGCGATACCGATTGCCATCATTACCAGCATAGCGCCGCCTACCGAGTAACCGACGATATCAAGCCATTCAATCATGCGCCTTCGCCTCCCGTCCAAAACGGGTATCTTAGATTTTTGAGCTGTTTTCTGACGCCCTGAGGGGTAATTGGCTTGAGCATAAAGCCGCTTGCTCCCGTGCTCCAGGCGTCAAGAGCATATTCGCTGTATGCCGTAAGATATACGACATTGGTACGGGAGTTGATTCGGAGCAATTCGCGGCACAGCTCCAGCCCGCTTGCGTTTCTCAGCTCAATATCCAAAAAGGCGAGCGCGACGCGGTTTGCCTTTGCGTATTCGATTGCGTCCGAAACTTGTGTAAAGCCCATAACCGCCGCGTTAGGCATGACCTCCTCAAGAATAGACAAGCCTCCGGTGAGAATCAGCTTTCTGTCGTCCACCATAATGACGTTAGGACATTCGTCGCTCTGCGCAGCCGCAGAGAGCAGTATGTTGACGTCTACGCCTAAGACCTCGGAGAGTCTGGAAATCATCGCGGCGTTTGGCAAACGGCTGCCGGTTTCCCACCGCACTACCGTGGAGCGGGTTACGTATATTTTATCCGCCAACGCCTGTTGCGAAAGTCCTTTTTCAGTTCGTAGTTTTCTCAAGGTATCCGAAAAAAACTGACTCATTTTATGTTATACTCCGTAGTTTTTGTTGTTTTTCATACATCTGTCAGTATTCTACATTACATTATAGACAAAAATCAAGCATAAAACAAGAAGTTTTTGCAAATTTAGACGTTCCATTCTGGAACAGGCTATTGGAAGAAGCCGAAAAAAATAGTAAAATAAGGTTATGTGTTATTTCAATGAAATGATACAAAACGCTATGTTCCTCTGAATCTCCCGCTTGGGTATCGGTTTTCGGGAACAAAAAAATTTGAAGAGGTGTTTTTATGACAGTGTTATTCATGATCTTGGGTTTCTTGCTGATTATAGGAGGTTTTTCCTGTATCTTCACTCCGCTGGCAACCTGGTGGAGCATCGGCTATTTTGTTGTGGTACTGATGTTTGTTGCCGGTATTATCGGCATTATCAGATCCATTATTGCAAAACGGTTCGGCGCAGGCTTTGTATTCAGCATTTTGAGCCTTGTGTTGGGCGCCGTAATGCTGGCGTCACCCGAAGGTCTGTTCCTCACAAAAGGAGTACTGCTGTATCTGACAGCCATTTGGTTTGCAATGATGGGTGTTGTCACCATCGTCGAAGCTGTGTCGGTGACAAGAAAAACCGGCTCCAAAATTTGGATTTTGCAGCTGATTTTCGGTATAGTTGCTGTTTTGCTCGGATGCTATTCGTTCTTCTATCCTATGCTTATAGCGGTAACGGAAGGTGTTATGATCGGCATATTCTTCATCGAAACAGGCTTTACCCTGATGTTCAGCGGTTTTGCTGTCGACGAATAACAGGATAAGATTTATTAATACTATATAAACAATTTAGCGCATGAAACAGTGAAATGCTGATTCATGCGCTGATTTTATTTGATGGGGAAGCACAAAAATGTATTAGTAACATAAAGTATGTTGTATATTTTACAAATAGTAAAAAATCAAACACCTATCAAATAAAAATGATTGATATTGCCCGCTCAGTTGCGCCCTGCGTGCGCACGAGCGATGGCTGAAAAAACGCACGCACTTAGAGTGTGGCATGTTTTTTATTGTTTACGGTAAAAATAAACATCAAATAAACATTACCATATAATGAGGCAAAGTTACCTTTGCTCCCACTTTTCCGTTCCTTCCGCAATAAACATTCCGAAATGATGTTTTCATATATTCCGCCACGTGCGTTTCCTCTTATCGTGTCGTTTAGAATAGCCGGCTTTGTTTTAAATCCGCACATACAGGATAACAGACCGGTATATGAGAATCGCAATAAATATGCAAAGATATAATGTCTATTTCCTTAGTAAGTGA
>CADBSZ010000126.1 GCA_902797525.1 uncultured Ruminococcus sp.
ATTTGATACTGTGCTACAATAAAATATATTCTATGCAGGATGTGGAACTATGACGATTAAAAAACGTTTTATCGCGCTGCTTGCCGCACTGGTGCTCATGGCGGCGGTTGCGGTTGTGTATGTCGCCACGCAGGGCGGCACCCATACCGACGTGATGGAATATATTGACTATTCCGACATCACCGAAGACGACTTGTCCGTCACCGTGGACAACGAGGACGTTGCAACGGCGGAGCGCATTTTTTTGAACGATAATCACCGCATTTGCGTGCAGTACAAGGCGGTTAACGAGGGCAAAGCAGTCGCGAAAGTCAGCATCCATATGGCAGGCACGTTTGAGGACGGCGAGTCGTATGACTACACGAACTCATACGACACCGCGCTGTATGTCAATTCGTTCGGCACGGTTTTTGTTGTCGGTTCGCTTGATTTCAACGGCTCTCTGCTGATACAGTATGAGATTTTGGCGGCGCTGACGCTGATTGTCGTCGTGATGGGCGCGTCGTTTATCGAAAGCTTCCGCAAGGCGCAGTTTTCCTATTCGATGGTTGCCGCCGGCGGCGTGGCTGTGTTTTGCGCGTTTATGGCGCTGTATGCCTTTGTCAAAATGCAGTGGCTGAACACCTTTCACAACTTTTTATCGAATTTGCTGGATTCCGGCACGAAGTTTGCCGTCTACACCTTTCCGTTTGTTCTCGGGCTGTCGGTTATCATCGCGTTCAGCAACATTTGGCTGATTCGGCACGAGGGCTTCCGCGCGCAGAATATGCTTGGAATCGCGCTTGCTGTCGCGTGGACGCTGGGCGTGTTCGGCATGGATCTCGTTTATTCGCTGATAATCCGCTTTTCTGTATTTGACATTGCGTGGCGCGTCACGGGGGCTGTCGGTCTTGTGCTCAGTTTTTTGGAGTGCATGCTGCTGTCTACGATTGTGTGCGCGTTTTTGGCGAGCAAATACAAGCCGCTTTATAACAAGGACTATCTGCTGATTCTCGGCTGTTGTATCCGCGGCGACGGCACGCTTACGCCGATTTTGCGCGGCAGGGCGGACGCGGCGATTCAGTTTGAAAAGGAGCAGTTTGCCGCCACGGGCAAGCACGCCAAGTTTGTTCCCTCGGGCGGACAGGGCGCCGACGAGGTGATTTCCGAGGCGGAAGCGATAAAGCGCTATCTGATGGAGCAGGGCTACCCCGAGGAACAGATTGTCAAGGAGGACAAAAGCGTCAACACCTTCCAAAATATTCAGTTTTCGCGCGACCGCATCAAAGAGGACGCCGGCACGCTCGAAAACATCAAGGCGGCGTTCGCCACCACCAACTACCATATTTTCCGCGGCTATGTGCTGTCGAAAAAGCACGGCCTTGACGCGCAGGGCATTTCCGCCAAGACAAAGTGGTACTTTTTCCCGAATGCCTTTTTGCGGGAGTTCGCAGGCCTTTTGGCGGAGAAAAAAATCCGTATTGCGCTGTTCGTTGCGTTAATGCTGTTGGCGTACGCGGCAGGCAGCACCATGCTGGAGATAGGAGGCGTTTATGGTTTGTAAAAACTGCGGCACCGAAAATGCCGACACCGTAAAATTTTGCAAGGCATGCGGCGAGCCGATTGCCGAGCAGTGGAACCGCGACGCACAGGAGCAGGAGCCGATGACGGACATCAGCCGTCCGCGCCGGTTTGATAAATCCAAGGCAAAAAGCCCCGACGAATATTTTTTTACGCCGCCCGTTTACGGCGAAACCGAGCCGTATCAGTCCACAGGGCAGCGGCGGCAGCCTCGGCGCGAGCCCGAGCGCGATCCGAATGACGCATATCGTCCGCGCAAAAAAGGCAACACGCCCTATGTGGCGGTGTCCGCCTTCACGGCGGTGCTCTCGCTTTTGCAGTTTGCACTGCCGTTTTTAAAATGGTTCAGCTACCGCTATTCGGCGTTCGGACAAAGCTTTTCGCAGGAGGATTTGAGCCTGTTCGACATCGTCAGGCACTTTGCCGGGGGCGACAACGTCATTTCGTTTTTCACGGGTTTTCAAACGGATTTGGGACTTTCCAACTACCTGCCCGACAGCATCACCGACAAGTTCGCCTACGGCCGCGTTATCGCGTTCGTGATTGCCGGCGTTTTTGCGGTGGGATTGTTCTTGTATTTGCTGTTTGTCATCTTTGCGCTGTGCCGTTTGCCTGCGGCGCCGGGAATGGGCGTTTCCGCTTCGATTGTTACGATTCTCGCGAGCGGCGGCTTTTTGTTCGCTGTCGGCAGGCTGCAGTCGCTGATTGCGCAGTATGACGTGCTGTCGCTCAACATCGCGCAGTTTTCGGTAACGCCGGCGGCGTATATTTCCATCGGACTGTCGGTGCTGATTATCCTTTTGTGCATTACCTTTTCGATTTTGGACAGAAGAAAAATACGATAAATTTTAACGGGCTCCTTAAAAAAGGAGCCCGTTAAAATTTAATGCACTTTTCGCCAATTAATTAAAAAATATAATTGAAATTCTGTTCAATGTGTTGTATAATAAAAGTAACTATTTTATTCAAAACCGAAAGGAGCGGAATTATGAGAAAAACCAAAATTGTTTGTACGGTAGGTCCTGCCTGCAACACCAAGGAAATGCTGCTGAAGATGATTGACGCCGGCATGAACGTTGCGCGCGTCAATATGTCGCACGGCACGCACGAAAGCCTGACGGGCGTGTTCGCCACCATTCGCGAGGCGATTGAGGAGAGCGGACAGAACGTTGCAATTTTGCTCGACACCAAAGGCCCCGAGGTGCGCGTGACCACCTTCGAGGGCGGCTCGGCTGTGCTTGAGGAAGGCAAGGAATTCACCCTTTATAAAGAAAAAGAGCAGGGCGACGCCACAGGCGTTGCAATTTCGTATCCGAAGCTCGTTGATATTTTTATGCGCGACGGCAACGCCGCCATCGGCAGAGAAATGCTGCTTGACGACGGCTTGATTTCCATTATTACCAAGGAGGTCAAAAACGACCGCATTGTGTGCACCGTCAACAAGGGCGGCGTGCTGAAAAACCGCAAGAGCATTAACATTCCCGGCTATTACATCAACATGCCCTATGTCAGCGCGCAGGACAGACGCGACCTTGAGTTCGGCTTGGCGCAGGGCGCAAATGTGGTGGCGGCTTCGTTTGTCCGCAATCACGAGGACGTGCGCACGCTGCGCGATTTTATCGACAGCATCGGCTATGAGCACGTTGAAATTATCGCCAAAATCGAGAACCAGAGCGGTGTGGACGACATGGACTTAATCATGGACTACGCCGACGGCATCATGGTCGCGCGCGGCGACATGGGCGTTGAGATTCCGTTCATCAAGCTGCCCGAAATTCAAAAAACCCTGATTCGCAAGTGCGTGGCAAAGGGCAAGTATGTTATCACCGCCACCCAAATGCTCGAGAGCATGACCACCGCGCCGCGCCCCACGCGTGCGGAAATCAGCGACGTTGCCAACGCCGTTTATGACGGCACCAGCGCCGTGATGCTGTCAGGCGAATCGGCGGCGGGCAAATATCCCGTTGAGAGCGTCAGAGCGCTCGATTCCATCTGCCGCGAGGCGGAGAACAACGGCGAGTTTGCCGCGCTTCACAACTATGTTGAAACACATTCCATCAAGGACAACAACGTGTTCCGCGGCAGCATTTGCCGCGCGGCAAAGGATATAGCCAAGGCGGTCAACGCCAAGGCGATTATCGTAGAAAGCGCCACCGGCCGCGTTGCGCGCGCCATGGTGCACTACCGTCCCGATGTGCCCGTTATTGCGGTTGTCACCTCAAAGCTGGTGTGCCGCAAGCTCTGCCTCAACTGGGGCATTACCGCCCTGATCGGCGAGGAAAAGCTCACCTCCGACGAAATCACCGCGCAGGCGATGGAGCGCGCGCTCGAAACCGGACTGGTGCAAAAGGGCGACACCGTTGTGGTGCTGTCCTCCAACAAGACCGTTCCGACCTCCAGCACCGACTCGCTGAACATCAGGATTTTGTAACATGAGCAATATCATCCTGATTGGCATGCCCGGCTCGGGCAAAAGCACTGTGGGCGTTTTGTTTGCCAAGGCGCTTGGCTATTCGTTTGAGGACGTTGATTTGATCATCAGCCGCAGGGCGCAAAAACCGCTGCAAAAAATTTTGGACGAGGACGGACTGGAGCGGTTCCTCAGGCTGGAGGAAGAAACCGGCAGCACCCTTTGCGCCGACCACACGGTTATCGCCACGGGCGGCTCAATGGTGCTTAGCCAAAGAGCGATGGCGCATCTGAAAACGATGGGCATGGTGGTGTATATTGACGTACCTTTCCCCGAAATTCAGCGGCGCGTCACCAACATCAAAACGCGCGGCATCGCGTTCCATAAAAATGAAACGCTTGACGACGTTTACCGCGAGCGCAAGCCCCTCTATGAGCAGTACGCCGATTTGACCGTCACGGTTGACGCAGGCGACACCATCGAGGACACGGTGGACAAATTAATTGAACAGTTATAGAAAGAACAGCGGCGGCTTCGCAAAGGAAGCCGCCGCTGTGGGTTATGCAATGCTTATGCCGATTCGCCAA
>CADBSZ010000127.1 GCA_902797525.1 uncultured Ruminococcus sp.
CTCAGACCGGCGTTTGCGATCGTCAGCCTGCCGCTTGCGAGGGGCGCCGGGTTGATGTCGGCGGCGATTGCCGAGGGGCAAAACCCATGACGGCACAGCCACACGGGAAGATACGCATGGTCTGTGCCGATGTCTGCTGCTTTTGAGCCGCGGCGGACAAAATCCGCGCACAGCCGCAAGCGGTTATCCAAATGGGTTTCGCTGCTCATTGTACAGCGGCGTTCAAAGCTTCAATCAGCTGATCCGCGTCCGCGCCGTGAACAGAGCAGGCTTCCTCAATGGTTTCGCCGCGCGAAGCCGGGCAGCCCAGGCAGTGCATGCCGATGCTCAAAAACAGCTGAGCGGTTTCGGGATGCCGATCGAGTACGTCGCCGATGATGTCAGTCTTTGTAATAGCCATAATAGTACCTCCGAATTGTATATTTAGTATTTAACTTCATTATTATACCATATATTTTGTGGGTTAGCAAGAGGAAAGTTGAAAGCAGCATGCGGTTACGTTGCCCAGTATTTTCTGTCCAGACTGCGGTACTGGATGGCTTCGAGAACATGCTGTGACTTTATGATTTCCTCTCCGTCCAAATCCGCAATTGTGCGCGCCACCTTCAGCACACGGTCGTAGGCGCGCGCCGTGAAGCCCAGCGCGTTGAAGGCGTTTTTCAGCGTTTTTTCCGCCTCTTTGTCAATCACGCAGTATTGCGCAAATTGTTCGGCGTTAATTTTCGCGTTGCAGGTGGTGCGGCTGTTTTCAAAACGGCGCTGCTGAATTTCACGTGCTCGGTCTACGCGCTCCTTGATTTTTGACGAGGGTTCCGAATGTTCGGTCGCGCGCAGCTCCTCAAATTCAACGGGCGGCACCTCAACGTGAATGTCAAAGCGGTCAAGCAGCGGCCCCGACACGCGGTTGAGATAGCGGCGGATTTTTGTTTCGGAGCAGGTGCAGTGGTGCTTCGGGTCGCCAAAATAACCGCACGGACAGGGGTTCATCGCCGCGATGACCATAATCGAGCACGGATAGGTGCAGTTTTGTCCCGCGCGTGAAATCGTAATACGCTCGTCCTCAATCGGCTGGCGAAGCACCTCCAGTGCAGTGCGCGTGAATTCGGGCAGTTCATCCAAAAACAGCACGCCGTGATGCGCCAGCGACACTTCTCCCGGGCGAATGGTGCCGGTTCCGCCTCCGCCCAACCCAACTGCCGTGACAGTGTGGTGCGGAGCGCGAAACGGCCGTGCGGTAATCAGCCCTTCGCCGTGAAGCGTGCCCGAAATGGAGTGGATTTTGGTAGTCTCAATCATTTCCTCAAAGGTCATGTCGGGCAAAATTGACGGAACACGCTTGGCAAGCATGCTCTTGCCCGAGCCGGGAGGACCGATCAGCAGAATGTTGTGGCCGCCTGCCGCGGCAATTTCCATGGCACGCTTTGCCTCCAGCTGACCTTTGACCTGCGAAAAATCGGGCATAAAGTCGACTGGTGATTTCTTGCTGAATGTTTCAGCGCGTACAGGCGCCATTTCCAGCTCTCCGTCAAGCACGGTTTTCAGCTGATTGATGTTTTTAACGGCGAATACGTCAATGCCCTCAACCACCGCCGCCTCACGCGCGTTTTGGAAGGGAACAAAGATTTTCTTTACGCCGCTTTCACGCGCGGTAATGACCATCGGAAGCACGCCGTTTACGCCGCGCAGCTCACCGCTCAAAGACAGCTCTCCGATGAACGCGCAGTCATGCAAATCAGCGCGGATAAAGCCTGCGAGCCGCATTAAATTGACCGTAATCGGCAGGTCGTAAATCGGGCCTTCCTTTTTGATGTCGGCAGGCGCAAGGTTAAATATAAAATGCGCGGAAGGCAGGCGGTAACCGCAGTTTGACAGCGCGCTGCGCACTCTGTCGCGGCTCTCCTTTACCGCAGCGTCGGGCAAGCCCACCAAGTCAAACGCGGGCAGTCCCGCACGCGAAGACGCCTCTACCTCCACCTTGTAGCCGTCGATTCCGTTAATGCCGAAGCTGATACACTTAACAACCATCACAAACTCCTGAAATCTTTAAAAATATTAGTATCATTATATCATCACATTGACCAAAAAACAATACATTTAGAGCTAAATCTCAATAGTTTGTTATCAGTTTTGCATAAATATTTCGCAATTAAGTATGCATTCCTACAGAAATCATCAGCTTGCTTGACAAATGTTAAAAAATATGATAAAATCTTGTTACAGAATATCATATGTAGCGGGGGTACACAATGGCAAGATTCAAAGGAATGTATTTCACCCTTTCAGATGATGTTCTTGCCGAACTTTCCAAAGACGGTGACGACAATGCCTTTAATGAGCTGGCTATCCGGTATATCGGCAAGCTCCGGTTTATCGCGCGCAAATACTCAGCTCAGGGCTACGAGCAAAATGATTTTTTGCAGGAAGGGCTGACGGCTCTTTTTCACGCCTGTCAATCTTATGACAGCAACGGGGGTAGCTCGTTTGGCAGTTATGTAACGCTGATTGCCGAACGCAGATTTATCAAAATCATTCAACGCTCACAGTCAAAAAAAGCGGTGCCTGACGCCGCGCTGGTTCAACTGGAGGATGTTTCTCAGGAGCTGACGGGAGTCGCCCCGAGCCCCGAGGAGCAGCTGCTCGAAAAAGAGCAGCTTGACCATGCGCTGTCACGGCTGCGCGCTTTATTGTCGGCAAGGGAATACGAGGTGCTCATGCTCTTTGCCTCGGGACTCAGCTACAGCAAGATTTCACACCAGCTAAACATTTCCGAAAAATCCGTCGATAATGCATTGCAACGAGTCCGCAGAAAAGTCGGCCCACACGACATGTCCTGAAAAGAATGCTGCGCAGTTTTTAAAGGGACAACGATTATATACCAAAGTGAGGTAGATGTCCATGTTTGAAGACAAAACTTTAATCTGCAAAGATTGTGGTAAGGAATTTGTTTTCACTGCCGGCGAGCAGGAATTTTACGCTGAAAAGGGTTTTGAAAATGAGCCCCAACGCTGTAAAGAATGCAGACAGGCGCGTAAAAACGCCGTAAAAGCAAGCAGAGAATACTACGATACCACTTGTGCTGAATGTGGTGGCCCTGCAAGAATTCCGTTTAAACCGATGGAAGGTAAGAGCTATTACTGCAGTGAATGCTTTGCCAAAAGGAAAGAAGCTGAAGGAGAATAAGCTTCCTGCGGATAATTTAATATCGTTATTATAATTACCACAGAACGGTGAGGGTTTTTCCCTCACCGTTTTCTCTTTGTCAGTCAACAAACATTTTTAATGGTCAGAAAAAGTCAAAAATTTTTCATTTTTTAGAATTCACGAGTATTCAAAAGCATTTTGGAGAAAATAAAAGAATAGCGTGAAAACTCTGACTTTATTTGACTTTGACTTTCTCTGACTTTCAAGCTATACTATAACCAAAGCCAAAGAGAGGCAGACAAAAAGCATCATGTCAGCTGTTGAAAAAACGATCCGTTCGACCACGCCGTCAAACCGACGCATTGTTAAACCGATTGTTCCAAAGGCGTCCTACGAATCGAGGTGCTCGACAAAGGCGTCCTACGAGTCGAGGCACTCGACAAAGGCGTTTTACGAGTTGAGGTGCTCGACCCCTCTCATGGCTATGAGGAAAGAAGGTATCGGTATGAGAATGAGTGACTTGGTAGCTCAATATATTATGGAAATGCTCGAAGAGCAGAACGGCAGCGCCGAGATTCAGCGCAACGAGCTTGCCGGCAGCTTGGGCTGCGTGCCCAGCCAGATAAACTACGTCATTACCTCGCGCTTCACGCCCGAGCAGGGCTATATCGTTGAGAGCCGACGCGGTGGCGGCGGTTACATTCGCATCAGCCGCGTTAAGATGGATAACGGCACCGCGATTATGCATATCATTAATTCGGTAGGCGATACCCTTGATAAGGCAGCGGCGGAGGTTATGCTCAATAACATGCTGCAGCGCCGGCTTATGGAGCTGCAAACCGCCAAGGCAATTGCCGCGGCGCTGTCCGACCGCACGCTGAGAAACGTTGAACAGGAAAAGCGCGACACCGTGCGCGCCGATTTGTTCAAAAATATGCTGTTAACACTAAATAGCTGAAATATGAGGTGAAAGATATGAAATGTCAAAAATGCGGCGCCAATAACGCCAACACACATGTAAAAACCATTATCAACGGCGAATTTAAGGAATACGATTTGTGCAGCGAGTGCGCGCACAAAATGGGCTACACCAACGTGTTCGCCGATATGGAAAACGATTTTTCCAATCTGCTGGGCAGCTTCTTTACCAACGTGCTCCCGGCAAGAACGCAGGCGACGCGCTGTGAGTTCTGCGGCAGCACCTACGCCGAAATCGCCAAAACCGGACAGGTTGGCTGCGCGCACTGCTACGAGCTGTTTGCCGATCAGTTATATCCGTCCATTCGCCGTATTCACGGCAACACCACCCACTGCGGCAAAAACAGCGGCAGGGCGGCAGGACAAAAGCAAAAGCCCGCGGAGCTGACAAAGGAACAGAAAATCGCGGAGCTGCAAAAGGAGCTTGACGCGGCGGTCAAGGAGCAAAACTTTGAACGCGCCGCAGAGCTGAGAGACCAAATTAAGGAAATGGAGGGTTAACTGTGAGCAACGTAGTAATTTCCACAAGAGTGCGCCTTGCCAGGAACTTAAAGGACTATCCTTTTCCGTGCAAGCTCAGCGCGCAGGGCAGAGAACAGGTAATTTCAAAGGTGCGCGACGCCGTGAAGAACAGCAACAGCGTGCTTGCCGACGACTTTTCCTTCATTAAAATGAGTGAGGTGGAGCCGCGCAGAGCGGTGTCACTGGTTGAAAAGCGGCTTGTCAGCCCCGAGTTTATCAGCGAAACGGAGGGCAGAGCGCTTTTGCTCAGCTCCGACGAAAGCTTTTCTATTATGATTAACGAAGAAGATCATATCCGCTTGCAGGTCATTACCAAGGGCTTGTCGCTTGACGAGGCGTTTGACACAGCCGATAAGCTCGACACCCTGCTCGATGAAAACCTCGAGTTCGCCTTTGACGAAAAGCTCGGCTATCTGACGCAGTGTCCGACCAACCTCGGCACCGGCATGCGCGCCTCGGTGATGCTTCACCTGCCAGCGCTCGAAAAAAGCCGCGCCATCAGCCGAATCGCCGGTAATCTGGCAAAGCTGGGCCTGACGATTCGCGGCGCACACGGAGAGGGCACCGAGCCGAAGGGCGCGCTGTATCAATTGTCCAACCAGGTCACGCTGGGCATTTCCGAGCAGGCGGCGATTGAAAATCTGAAAAACATCACTGCACAGCTGGTCGCGCAGGAGGAGCAGGCGCGCGAACGCCTTTGCAAGAGCGTTGACGTGCAGGACACCATCGCCAGAAGTCTGGGTATTCTGAAATACGCCATGGTGATTTCGCACGACGAAGCCCTGAAGCTGCTTTCCAATGTCCGTTTGGGCGTTGTTTCAGGTCAGCTCAAGGACATTTCCACTGAAAAAATCGACAAGCTGATGAACGACGTGGAGCCTGCCACGCTGTCCGTCAACGCAGGCAAAAATCTGACGCCTCACGAAAGAGATGTGGAGCGTGCAAGGCTGATTCAGTCAGTATTAAATTAAGATAAAAGGTATAACAAATTGACAGAATGGGGGTAATATGATGTTCAAATTCCAAGGCTTTACCGAAAAAGCAAACAATGCGCTGAACCTCGCCGTTCAGTCGGCGGAGCAGTTTGGCAACAGCTATGTCGGCACCGAGCATGTGCTGCTCGGCTTGCTGAAGGAAGGCACCGGCGTTGCCTACACCGCCCTCAGCCGCTGCGGAGTTACCGCAGAGCAGATGGAGGAGCGCATTCGCTCCGGCGCCTACGGCGGCGCGCCGACCAGCCTCAGCGCCAATGATTTCACACCGCGCACCAAGCGATTGCTGCGCGCGGCGGTGTCGGCGGCGTCACGCTTCGGCAGCAGCTATGTCGGCACCGAGCACTTGTTAATCGCGCTGTTGTCCGACAGCGACAGCTACGCCGTCAGCTTTTTAACCGAATCAGGTGTCAGCGTTAATCAGGTGGTTGAAGCCATCCAAAATTCCTTCGGCGGCAATTCTCAGGGCGGTTTTCACGAGGGTATGGGCGGCGCCGAGCAAGGCGGTGCGCAGGACGGCGGTTCCGCGCTCGAAAAGTTCGGCAGAGACCTCACCAAAGCCGCGAAAAACGGCGAAATCGACCCTGTTATCGGCAGAGAAAAGGAAATTGAAAGGGTGATTCAAATCCTTTCGCGCCGCACCAAAAACAATCCCGTGCTCATCGCCGAGCCGGGCGTTGGCAAAACGGCGGTTGCCGAGGGCTTGGCGCTCGAAATTGCAAAGGGAAATGTTCCCGAAATCCTGAAGGATAAGCGCGTTGTCAGCCTTGACTTAACCGGCATGGTGGCAGGCGCAAAATATCGCGGCGACTTTGAGGAGAGAATCAAGGCGGCGATTGACGAGGTCAAAAGCTCCGGCAATACCATTCTCTTTATTGACGAGCTGCACACCATCATCGGCGCGGGTGCGGCAGAGGGAAGCGCCGACGCGGCGAATATCCTCAAGCCCTCGCTGGCGCGCGGTGATTTTCAGGTTATCGGCGCCACCACGCTGAACGAGTACCGAAAATATATCGAAAAGGACGCCGCGCTCGAAAGGCGTTTCCAACCTGTCAAGGTCGGCGAGCCGACGCAGGAGCAGGCGGTGGAAATTCTCAAAGGTCTGCGCGACAGCTACGAGGCGCACCATAAGGTTAAAATTACCGACGAAGCCATCGAAGCGGCGGTTAAGCTCTCCTCGCGCTACATCGCGGACAGATATCTGCCCGACAAGGCGATTGACCTCATCGACGAGGGCGCGTCCAAGGTGCGCCTGCAATCCATGACCTCGCCCGGAAATGTGAAGGATTTAGAGGACAAAATCAAGGAGCTTGAAAACGAAAAAGCGAGCGCCGTCAATGAGCAGGACTTTGAGCGCGCGGCAAAGGTGCGCGACGAGCAAAAGGCGGTTCAGCAGAAGCTTGACGCCGCCAAAAAGGACTGGCAGGAACAGCAAAAGGACAGCTGCGGAGAAGTTGACGCGGAGATCATTGCGAAAATCGTGTCCGACTGGACGGGTATTCCCGTGGTTCAGCTCACCAAGGAGGAGAGCGAACGTCTGCTCAACATGGAGAAGGTGCTCCATGAGCGCGTCGTCGGTCAGGACGAAGCAGTTACTTCTATCGCAAAGGCAATTCGACGCGGCAGAGTAGGCTTAAAAGATCCGAAGCGTCCGGTCGGCTCGTTCATTTTCCTCGGTCCTACGGGCGTCGGCAAAACCGAGCTTTGCAAGGCGCTGGCACAGGCGATGTTTGGCGACGAAAACGCCATGCTGCGACTCGATATGTCCGAGTACATGGAAAAGCACACCGTGTCAAAGCTCATCGGTTCGCCGCAAGCCCTATTCTGTGGTCCTCTTTGACGAGATCGAAAAGGCTCACCCCGATGTGTTCAACATGCTCCTGCAGATACTCGAGGACGGCAGACTGACCGACAGTCAGGGTCGGACTGTAGACTTCAAGAACACCGTCATCATCATGACCTCAAACGTCGGCGCGCGCCGCATCGTCGATAAGCAGAGTGAGCTCGGTTTCAAGGACGGCGAGGCTGCCGGAAAAGCCGACGTAAATGTGCGCGACCTCGTTATGAGCGAGCTCAGACAGGTGTTCCGACCCGAGTTCCTCAACCGCGTAGACGATATCATCGTGTTCAGCAAGCTCACAAAGGACGAGATCAAGGAGATCGCCGGCAAGATGCTCGAAACGCTGACAAAGCGCCTCGACAGCCTCGGCGTGAAGATCACCTTCACCGACAAGGCGATAGAGAAGATAGCCGACGAGGGCTTTGACGATACCTACGGCGCCCGTCCGCTGCGCAGAGCGATCGTCACCAACATCGAGGATAAGCTCAGCGAGCGCATGCTGGAGGCCGACTTCGACAGCTCAAAGCCTATCGTATGTGACCACGACGGCGAGCAGTTCACCTTCAACTGCGAGGAATAATACAGATACGGTTATAATTCCAATACAGAACAATATCATTGGTAATATTCTTCTACAGAAACAACAGCACGTTATTGTTCTGTAACAGAAAAAAACAGCATAAAAACAACGGCACTGTTCACAGCGAGCAGTGCCGTATAGTTTGTTTTCAGGATATCAAGCGTTATTTGTTTTAAACTCCGACAGGGGCTTGCTGACGGTCAGTTGACCGTGCAGACCTGCATGAATACACATGTAGCAGATGTAGCAGGTAAAAAGTAAAGTCTCTATAAAAAGAACTTTTCTGAAAATAACCATTTCTTGCTGCGACATCTGCGACAAGGGATTTGGTTAGTGGTTAGTGGCTAGTGGCTAGTGGC
>CADBSZ010000128.1 GCA_902797525.1 uncultured Ruminococcus sp.
AGTCGCATAGCCGACCGCTTTCGCGGTGACGGTGCCGTTGCTGACGGTGACGACGTTTGTATTTGAGGAGAACCAGCTTACGCCGCTCGTTTTGGTACTGAGAGTGGCGGTTTTGCCCTTTTCGACAGTCAGTGAAGTCGAGGACATGCCGGTGGAAGTGCCGTTGAGCAGCGTGACCTTACAGCTTGCGGATGCGCTGCCCTCACTGACAGTGATGGTGGTGGTGCCTGCCGATTTGCCGGTCATTATGCCGTTGGAATCAATGGTGGCTACAGAGGTGTTGGAGCTTTTCCAGGTGGGTTTGGACGCTCCTGTCTGCCAAAAGGCGTACTGACAATTTGCGTAGGTCGTCAGCGCGCTGCGGCACAGCTTGATGGAGCCTGCGGCCTCGTCAGCGGTGACATAATCTTTCATTACATAGCCGACAGAGCCGCCCGAGGTGCGGATGTTGTACCAGCTGTTATTGTATAGCGTAGCGCTGATAAAGGTTACTTTTGTGTTTTTTCGCATCATGGTGACAACGGAAAAATTGGTGCCGGCGCCGCTGCGTAAATTGACATAATCGTCATTGATGGTGCCGCTGCCGCCTGTGGTAACAACTCCGGCGGCATTAGCGGTTATCATCGGAATCGCAACCAGCAAAACCGAGCCGATGAGCGTAGCGCATAAGACAATACACAAAATGCGCGCAAAAACTTTCGATTTCATGGATTCACCTTCTTGAAGAGTCGATGCTTACAGATATTTGCCGAACAACGCCTTGCGCAAACGCTGAACATAGAATTTGACATAAACGTTGATGGCAAAATCGTAAAGCAAAAAGAATAGATTGCCTGCAATTAAAAACAGATACGGCACATACACGCCGAACACCGTAAATTCACTTGCCGGAACGGAAAGCAACAGCATCGCAACATAAAAGGAGGCGATTGCCGCCGCGTTAAAAACAGCAAATTTAATGATATAGCGAAGAATGACAGACTTAATTTTTCTTTCCAGAATATTTTTCAGGATGGGATAATAGCCAAAAAAGGCGATGAACATAACAACAGCCTCTTTGTCGCCCGACAAGAAAAACGAGAGCAACGACGAAACGGCAAACACACCGAACGCCCATTTGCAATTATATTCAATGACGATAGCAATGGTAAGCATGCCTGCCAAACACGGCAAGGCATAGGTGCCGATTCGAATCAGCCCCGTTATCATCATCAGCACAACCTCGATCGCCGCAATAACGGAACAAAACGCCAGACGAAACGTGGGCTTTTGAATAGAATGCTTCATATCAGCAGCCCGATCTGCAGCAGCTGCACATGCAGTCGGCGCATATCATCGCGGAACAGATGTCGCAGCAAGAACAGCCTGAGGCATTGCCGTAGGAGGTGTTCCCGGTATTGTAGCCGCCGTAATTAAAATTCTGCTGCCCCTGCATATTATTGAGCGCCGCACGGTATTCCTGATTGTTGGGGTCCATGTTGCAGGCGGTGGTAAAATATGAGGTTGCCTGATCGCTCCAGCCCTTGCGGAAGGCGCACATACCCTTGAGATAATACCATTCGGCAGTGCGGTTGCCCTCGGGAGTGGAATCAAGAATTTGCTCCGCCTCCTGAATCATGTTGCGCTGAATGTAAACGCGCACGCTGTAGAACTGAGAAGTGGAGCCGTTGGAATAATAGCCGCCGCCTGTGCTGCCGGAGGTGGAGCCTGTTCCCTTTCCCTTTTGGCGCATGCGGTTAATTTCGTCGTATGCCTCGTTGACCTCTTTCATCTTTTGCTCGGCAACATCGGCAAGGGGGCTGCCCACATAATTATCAGGATGGTATTTTTTGGCAAGTTCGCGGTAGGCTTTTTTGATTTCCTCATCGGACGCGCTCGGAGACACGCCAAGAACTTCATACGGATTTGTCATTTTCTTCCTCCTTCAGTCGGTAAACAACCGTGTTTTGCTTTGACGGAAAGCCGTAAAGCATCATATTATCCAATATACCCTTAAAGTCAATGAATGTCAGTAAATTATATGCGTCAAACGCACGCGCAAGCGATTGGTTGAGCACCGCGGTTTGATAAGCCTGCATGTCCTGCTCGTCGCTGCGCAAAAACGGATTGAAGTTGCGGTGCTTTTCGTCCTTTTCCATGTCGTCGGCAGCGTCAATTAAATAAATCCATCTGCCGATGTGATAGCCGAATTCATAGAGAACGCGCTTTTGCAAATCGTCGGAAGCTTCCAAGGCGAGAACCGATCCGAGCATATGAGCGGTCGGTTGCGCGGAGGCGTCGAGCCCTGTTTCGGGATTTTGCTCAGCCTGCGCCTGCGCCTGCATCATTTCCGCAACAAGCGTTTCGAGCTGCGGATAGCGTTTTGCCGCTTTTTTATGCCATCGGCTGAAAAACGGCTGCACCAGCCGCACAGCGAGTTTTTTGAAGAAGCCGCTGTCGGCAAGGTCGTCTTTGAGCTTGTAGTATGCTGAAATGACCGAGAACGCCGAGGCTTTGCTGAAGCAGTCGGATTGTGTGACGGCGAATTGGCACTTTTTGAGCGGATTGAACTTGCACCTGCCCTTTTCAAAGCCGGTGCAGGAACGGTCAAGCGACATCAGCAGCATGGCGTAAAAGGTGCAGTCATAGCTCAGGCTCAGACGGGTTAAAAAGGAATAGTCCTTACCCATCTGCTTGCACAGTCCGCAATAGACAGCCTTATATGACTCCCATTCGCGCACCAAAAGCTCGCTTTTTTGCACTTGCAAATATCCGAACATACACTACCCCTTATAACCATATTTATTTTATTATACAATAGATTGCGCAAATACGCAAGCGTTTACGGCACATTTTTTCTAATATCGAATTATTTTGTCAGTTACTTATGATAACATAAGATTGTGACAGCTTTGTGACAGTGAAGGAGGGAGTAAAAATGAATGCCTATGATTTTGACAAAACCATTTATGACGGTGATTCAACGGCAGATTTTTATTTGTTTTCTCTGAAACGGCACAAAAAAATTTTACTGCTTGCCCCTTCCCTGTTGGCGGCTGTGCTGCGGTTTTATGTATTAAAGCGCGGCAGCAAAACAGATTTCAAACAAGTGATGTACCGCTTTTTGCGCTATTGTGATGTCAAAAAGGATATTCCGGATTTTTGGCGCACGCACAAGCAAAAAATGAAACGGTTTTATTTGGCGCAAAAGAAAAAGGATGATGTGATTATTTCCGCCTCTCCCGAGTTTTTATTACAGCCGATTTGCCGGGAGCTGGGAATCAGCAATTTAATCGCCTCGCGTGTGAATGAAAAGAGCGGAAAATATGACGGTGTGAATTGTCACGG
>CADBSZ010000129.1 GCA_902797525.1 uncultured Ruminococcus sp.
GTGCCGGTGACCGGACTCGAACCGGTACGGTATCGCTACCGGCGGATTTTGAGTCCGCTACGTCTGCCAATTCCATCACACCGGCATGCAACATGGCTATTATACAATAAACCATTAAAAAAATCAAGTGTTATTTTTGATTTCCCTGTTTTCTAACGGAGCGTTTTGTGTTATAATCAAATTAAACAATCTTGAAATGAGGTTTTGAAATGCGTATTACCAAGCTATTATCTGTTGTCAGCGCGGCGGCTGTCCTTTTGAGCGGTTCCGTTTTGGCAACTGCGGCTGCGGATTACACCGCGCCCGTCAAAGACAGCGTGCAGGTGGAAAAAATCAATTTTAACAATCCTGATTTCATTCGCGGCATGGACGTTTCCTCGGTCATTTCCTTAGAGCAGGCCGGCGTTACCTTCCGCAACGAAAACGGGGAAGAGCAGGACTTGTTCAAAATTCTTGCCGATAACGGCGTTAACTATATCCGCGTGCGCGTGTGGAACAATCCTTATGACGCGAACGGAAACGGCTACGGCGGCGGTAACAACGATTTGGCGAAGGCAAAGGAAATCGGACGCCGTGCCGCTGAAAACGGTATGAAGCTCCTCGTTGATTTCCATTATTCCGACTTTTGGGCAGATCCCGCCAAGCAAAAAGCGCCCAAGCAGTGGGCAAATCTCACTACCGCTCAAAAGGTCAGCAAGGTGTACGACTACACTCTTAATTCTCTAAAAGAAATAAAATCATCCGGTGCGAATATCGGTATGGTACAAATCGGCAACGAAACCACCTCGGGAATCGCCGGCGCATATTCCGACGCGGACAAAGCCAAGCTGTTTCGTGCAGGCGCCGACGCGGTGCGCGCTTTCGACTCCGATGTGCTTGTCGCGCTTCACTTCACCAATCCCGAAAAGACCGCTACGATGAAGTGGTTTGCCGACTATCTTTACAATAACAAGGTGGACTATGATGTCTTTGCAACCTCTTATTATCCCTATTGGCACGGCAGCCTGACGAATTTGACCGACGTATTTAACTATGTCGCCGATACATACGGCAAATACACCATGGTTGCCGAAACATCCTACGCCTACACCCTTGAGGACACTGACGGCCATGGTAACACGGTCAGCTATTGGAACAACAACACGGGCGACAACCTGCTTTGGGATTTCTCCGTGCAGGGACAAGCCGACGAGGTGCGCGCCGTAATGAATGCCGTCAACAACGTTCACAACGCCAAGGGCCTCGGCATGTTCTATTGGGAGGGCGCGTGGATTACTGTCGGCGACGTCACCGGCAAAAGCGGCGGCGCCTACACTGAGCAATACAACAAGAACAAAGCCCTTTGGGAGCAGTACGGCTGCGGTTGGGCTTCAAGCTATTCCGCTGATTACGATCCCGACGACGCAGGCTTGTACTTCGGCGGCAGCGCCGTTGACAATCAGGCTTTCTTTGACGCACAGGGCAAGGCGCTTGCGTCTTTGCATGTATTCAAAACTGTTACCACCGGCACAACAGGGGAGAGCGTTCTCTCCGGTGATGCGAACGGCAGCGGAAAAGTGGATGTCAACGACGTCACCGAAATCCAGCGCTTTCTCGCGGATATGACAACCTTAACCGATACGCGGCGCTTTGCTGCCGACGTCACGCGCGACGGCAAAATTACCGTTGCCGACGTCACCGCCGTTCAGGCATATCTTGCCGAATACACGGTTCAGTACGTCATCAATCAACAATATTAAGCGAAAAACAGGGGCATACATGTTATGACATCAGAGTCATACATGATATGCCCCTGCAACTTTACTAAAAATTCAACCACATCACCGTCATTTCTGTCTTATCCTGAAAAATTTGATTTTAATTCTAATACGGTAAAAAAACTTGACAATCTATATTATAATATATACTGTATTTTTATACTACCCAAATAGGGAAAATTGGAGGATTTATCATGGAAAAGAAAGAGCTTATGTACGAAGGCAAGGCAAAAAAGGTTTATTCCACCGAAGACCCTGCCTACTGTGTTGTATCCTATAAGGACGACGCCACTGCGTTTAACGGCGAAAAGAAAGGAACCATCGTCGGCAAAGGCGTAGTCAACAACCGCATGTCCAACTTCATGTTTAAGCTGCTCGAGGAAAAGGGTGTTCCCACCGACTTTGTTGAGGAACTCAGCGACCGCGACACCGTTTTGAAAAGAGTTGAAATCGTACCCCTCGAGGTTATCGTCAGAAACAAGGCGGCAGGCTCTTTCTCCAAGCGCTTCGGCGTTCCCGAAGGCACCGCGTTCAAGGCTCCTACTTTGGAGTATTGCCTCAAGGACGACGCGCTCGGCGATCCCATGATTAACGACAGCCAGATTATCGCTATCGGTGCGGCTACCAAAGAGGAGCTTGACACCATCGCAAAATACACCATGAAAATCAACGAGGTAATGGTTGAGTTCTTCAAGAAATGCAACGTTGACCTCATCGACTTCAAAATTGAGTTCGGCAGACTGCCCGACGGCACGATTATTCTCGCTGATGAAATCTCGCCCGACACCTGTCGTTTCTGGGATATGGACACCCAGGAAAAGCTCGACAAAGACCGCTTCCGCCGCGACATGGGCGGTGTCGAAGAGGCTTATGCCGAGATGATGAAGCGCGTTGGCCTTGATCAGTAATTCCCCCAAACGAAACAGTCAAAAAACATTCGGATGGTGAAATTTTGAGTAATTCTTTTGATCAATATTTCAAAGAAGGTCTGCACGAGGAGTGCGGCGTCTTCGGCGTTTTCAGCGACGGCACAATTAATCCCGCATATGCTTGCTACAACGGACTTCTTGCTTTGCAGCACAGAGGTCAGGAAAGCTGCGGCATAGCCGTGTCCGATGAGGGCGTCATTGATTATCATAAAAACATGGGCCTTGTAACCGAGGTGTTCAACAACTCGATTCTCGACTCGCTCCCCGGTCAAATGGGTATTTCTCACGTTCGATATTCAACAGCAGGCGGCTCTGTGCTCGAAAACGCGCAGCCGCTTGTTATGCGTTATGTAAAGGGTACGATTGCGGTTGCGCACAACGGCAACCTCACCAACGCGGTTGAAATCCGGCGTGAGCTCGAACAGCGCGGCGCGATTTTTCAGACTACCATCGACAGCGAGGTCATCTGTTATCTGATTGCGCGTGCCAGACTGCACTGCCATAAGGTAGAGGAAGCGGTGATAGAAGCCATGCACCGCATCAGGGGCGCTTATTCGCTGCTCGTCATGAGTCCGCGAAAGATTATCGCGGCGCGCGATCCCCACGGTTTCCGTCCGCTTTGCCTCGGCAAATACAACAATTCTGTTGTTGTTGCAAGCGAAAGCGCGGCGCTTGACGCCTGCGGCGCCGAGTTCATCCGCGATGTTGAGCCGGGCGAAATCATTGTTATTGACGGTGAGGGTGCAGAAGGCTACCACAGCATCAAGCCGGATTTCGGCAACAACAAAAAGGCAATTTGCATTTTTGAATACATATATTTTGCGCGCAGTGACTCCATGATTGACCAAGTCAGCGTTTATGAATCGCGCAAGCAGGCAGGACGCATCCTCGCCCGTACCTATCCCGTTGAGGCGGACATGGTTATCGGTGTTCCCGAATCAGGCATCGACGCCGCCATCGGCTATGCCGAGGAGTCGGGTATCCCATACGAAAAGGCAATTGTTAAAAACAGTTATATCGGCAGAACCTTCATCAAGCCCAGCCAGTCCGAGCGCATGAAGAGTGTGCGCATTAAACTTAATCCGATTGCCGACATGGTGCGCGGCAAGCGCGTTGTCATGATTGACGACAGCATTGTGCGCGGTACTACCATCGACCGCATTGTCACCATGCTGCGCGAGGCAGGCGCCAAGGAAGTGCACATGCGCATCAGCTCGCCGCCGTTTATGTGGCCGTGCTACTACGGCACCGACATTCCCTCGCGCGGA
>CADBSZ010000130.1 GCA_902797525.1 uncultured Ruminococcus sp.
ATCAAGCGAATAGAGCTGCAAAGGCGCAAGCTTTTTTCTCATGGATTCGTAGCTTGTCATGCGCTCGTCACCTCGATATTGATGTCGCCCGCAACAAAATATTTGGACATCGGAATCGTCATATTTCCCATCGACAAATCAAATACATAGGTTTCCAGACAGCCCGTGTCGAGCAAATACTTGCCCAGCGTGGCGAGATAAAACTTGCCGCCGATGGGAATGGTCTCGATATACGCCTCAAACGCGTCGGTACACAGCTCAACGACCTCCTCCTGCGAGTAGCCGGGCTTTGGCGTTACGGCAACGTCCAAATCATAAGCGACGCTGTACGCCTGCTTCACCTTTACGCTGACATTCAGCTCGCGCTGACTTTTCAAAAAGTTTTCCGCCTCGGTAAGCTTTTCTTCGGGCAGCACGCTTTCGTTGCCGCCGCACACATACACGTCCACCGAGCCGGTGCCGCTGCCGCGCGGCACCACGCCTGCCTTAAAGATTCCGTCCACCGACTCGGCAAGCGCGATATAATACGCCGCGTTCATGCCGTTTGGTTGGTTGTAATAGCTGTCCTGAATCCGCCTGCGCAGGGTGGTGTCGCTTTCGCGGTCGGCGCCGCCCGTAAACAATGAGGTGTTGCGCACCTGGTCGATTTCGGACGGTACGCTGACGGGCACCACTGCCGTGCGGATTTTAATATTGCCGCGATAGCCGGCAACCTCCGCCTCGGCAGGCACCGTCACGCTAAGGGTATTCGGCGGCAGCTCGCTGTCCTCGGTGGTATACACGCGCACGGGCTGCTCGGTGCCGGTGGAAACCACAGTTCCCTGCGGAATCGGCACCGCGGTGTCCTTGACCTCGTTTACATAAAACGTCAGCGTGCCGCGCGCCTTTGTCGCCGGGCGGCGTTCCAGACCGCGCATGCGGGCGAACTTGTCCAGATACTCGCCCGTCGCGGTGTCGGGGAACATCTGCCGCTGCAGCCAGTCCATGCTGCACTGCATATTGTAAATTTCACCGGCGAGCACCTTCAAACGGATGGCGATATCGCTCGCCTCATCGATTTCCGCTCCGCTTTCCTCGCAATACCTGTCCTTCATTTTCTGATAAATGTCACGATACGCTTCCATAGCGCCGCACCTCCTCTTCTCTGCTCTCGTCGTTGACGGTCACGCCGAACACCATGCGGCTGCCGTCGTTTTCCGCGATATAAAAGTGTTTGTAGTCGTACTTGGCAAGTCCCTCCAGGCAGCAAAGCTCCTGCTTTTCGGTTTGCTCCGAATCAAACGGGGGCGTGCCGAGGGCGCGGTCATAAACAAAGCTGCCGCGCGGCACGGTCAGGGTGATTACCGCACGCTGAAACACGGCGTCTGCGCCGCAAAGCCGCAGCGCGTTGCCGCCGGAATCCACCGCCACATCTCCGTTAAAAATCTTTGCGTCAAGCATTGCCGTACGCCTCTCCGTTAATCAGCACCCTGCCGTCGTTTTTCAGCACAATGGACGCGCCGCCCTTGGAAAAGAGCATCAGCTCGCCCTCGCTGAGTCCGACGCCGCCGGCAATCACGCCGAGACCGACCTCGCCGTCCTCCAGCGGCAGCACCACCGCCTGCTCGCCGGCAGGCGCGACGCTGACGATGCCATAGGGAAAGCACATTTCAAGCTGCTTGTGCTCGCCCGAAGCCGTCACCGCAACGCCGTTTGCCTCGCTGACGCTCAGCTCACCCTTAACGGCGCGCGGCGCGGTGATGGAATTATTGGTTATGTAATTCATCAGCCACATCAAAATTCTCCTTTTTCAACGTTATTTCGCTATGCTCGCCGCGGCTGTCGGCGGTGTATCTGACCTTTTCCACCCGCAAGCCGTCCAGCGTGCCGATTGCCGAATCGACCAGCCCGGCATGCTGTCCGAGCGCGGCGATATGGCAGCCCGGACAGTCCAGCGTCATGGCATAGCTGTCGCGGTTGCCGTTTTCCAAAATTCTGTACGCCGTGGAAAGCGTGGTGTGATTCGCCGCCGCGTTGACATAGCGCACGCGCTTTAACTGCCGCGCCTCGGGATTGGGGTTGCCGACATAAGAACAGTAGTTGTTGGTATGGCGAAACTTTACCCTGACCTCGGAAATCAAACGGTGACGGCGAACGCTCTCCTTGAGCGAACGATAGGCAATACCTTCGCCGCAGTCGGAAAACACCGCTGTTTCCGTTGCCTGAACGCCATGAAGATACATCACGCCGTCAGCCGTAACATACGGCTCGCTTCCGTAGCGGCACCGGCAAAAGCGCTTGATTACCTGCCAGTGCGACATGCCCTTGTCGATGGTCATTTTGTCATAGTAAGGCACGCGGTCGCCGTCGGCAAGCGCAATGCCAAAGGGCTTTAGATGCTTGTTCTCTATCAGCGTTGCGCCGGGGTTTTTATACACCAGCGGTTCGGCTTCGTTGTCAAGCAGCGCGGCGGCAGGGCTGCGCGCGTTCAGCTTCAAAATCACGCCCTGCGCGCGCTTGACGGTGACGATGTTGTCAAGCGCTCCCCTGAAAATCAGCGTGTCTCCGTCAAACGCCCTTATTTCGGCTGCGCTGCTGCGCACCTGTTTGTTAAACGGACAAGTGAGCGTCAGGCTTGCGGCAGGCACGCCGACATCGCAGTCGAGCAGCGCCGTCAACACAGTTTTCAGCGGCATTTCCTCACCGCTGTTTGTCACAAGGGTATAGGTCAGCACAACGCCACCTCCCTGCCGTTCAAATCCTCATCGGGGCGGCGAACCCCGGGATTGAGCTTCACCAGGCGGTCAATTTCCACGCCGAAGCGGTAGGAGATGTCCCACAGCGTTTCTCCCTGCGCCGCAACGACAAAGTCGGGCGCGTATTCAACGCGCTCCTCCATCACCTCGCGAAATACAAAGCTGTAGGTGAGCACGTCGGGCTTGGGATAGCCCTTAAGCCTGAGCTGTTCAAATACGGCGTACACGGTGCCGAGCTTCGGAATTGCCAGCACGCCGCTGCCGCCGCTTTGGAACAGTGAAAGCAGACGGGCAAACTGCTCGGTGCAATCCGCGCCGTACAGCTCGCCCTCGCCCTTAATCAGCATGTTTTTTCTGCCGGTATTTTGTATGTACGATTTTCCGAACGGCGCTTGCAGCTCGTTAACGGTTTTTTCGCACTCAAACGAAATCTCGCGCGGATTGTGGTGCCATTCCACGCCCTTAAAGCGCATGGGAACCAGCTTCATCCCATTCTCGCCTCCTCTTCCTCGGGAAGGGCGCGGCTGTAGCGGATGCTCTCCTGCTCCAGCTGCTCGCTCCATTCCTCATAATTGCCGCCTGCCATGCTCTGTTCGGCAAGCCGCTGCAAAAAATCATTCATCGGCAACGCTCCTTTCCGCCGCCTCCACCGTCACGGTGTATTCGGTGTATCCGCGCGGCCTTGCCTCGCTGTGAAGCTCCCTGACGGTGCAAAGCGTGTAGCGCTCGCGCCGGTGCTTGTCCGCAACGGTAATTTCGTTAATCTCTCCGTCAAACGGACAGCCGCCGCTGCAATGCAGCCGAAAGGTCAGCACATATGTAACGGCAGGCATGCTCGCCACGGGCTTGTCCGTCAAAAACTCATAGATATGCTCCGCGCTGTTTTTGACCGTGCGGTTTAGCTGAAACACGCCGCCCAAAACAGCGCCGTTGAGCCAAACGGTAAGGTCGCCGCCTTTTTCAAAGTGAAAATCCATGCTGTCCCTCCTCGCACAGACAGAACTCCAGCTGAAAAGAAACCTTGCGGAACACGGTGTTCAGGTTCGGGTCAAACTCAATGGAGGACGCGCTGATGTCGGTAATCAGCTTTTCCTCGTCCGCCTTTTCCAAGCCGAGCATCAGCTCGCTGACAAGCTCTGACAGGCCGTTGCCGTTCTCGCCCGGCGGCGCGTAGACGCGGATTTCCACTTCGGCGCCAAAGGTTTCGCCGCGCACGGAGGACGACAGATAGCCGCCGATATAGCCCTTTTCGCGCGAGGTTTTGGCAATGCCGACCGACGCCAGCATGCCGCGCACGGGCGTTTCAATGCTATCGCTGCCGTATTCGCGCACAAAGCGCACGCCGGACAGCGCGTCAAGCCGCTTTAAGCGGATAATCAGCGTGTCAACAATTCGTCGTATATGCGTCATAATCATCCTCCTGCCTGTCGCCGTAAGGCACCAAAATTGCCCATTCATAAACAGGCGTGTCCTGCACAAAATAGGTTTCGCACCTTTTTACAATATATTGACTGTCCTGCGTTTGTATGACTGTTTCATTTTCAATCAACCTATGGTCAGGTTTTCCTACATAAAGATACTTTTCGCGGCGCAGTCCGCCGAGCTGATGGTACTCGCCGCCGATATAAATTTTGTTGCGGTAGCGCAGCGGCTCCACAAAGGCGCGCGATTCCACCGTCGCGCCCTGCTGGGTGATGGTCACCCGCGAGCCGTAACGCCCGATTTCTCCGTTTACGCAATTCAAAAAACTCATGAAATCACCCTGCCAAAAATAAATCCGTCGGTATGTATCAAATCCGCGCTGTTGGCCGCAAGCTCGCGCCAAAGCTGTTCGGCGCGCTGACGTCGGTCGGCGGATGACGTGACGTGCACGTCACCCGCGATAAACTGCGTTATTTGGTCGCCGCACAGACTAAAGAGCCTGAGCGCATAGGCGGCGCCGAGCATTTCAAGCCGCGCGGTCTGTTCGCTGTCGGGATTTTCCGCCTTACAGCGCGACTGCACATAGGCGCACGCGTCCTCAACCAGGGAACGCCACTTCGGCAGCTCGGAGCTGTCGATACCGGCAAGAACGGCAAAGCGATTCATGACATTCGAAATGTCCAAATGCTTTCCCTCCTTATGGGTTAAGACAGGGTTTTGGCCGCTTCGGTAAAGATTTTGGAAAAGCCTGCCGTGCAGGTGATTGCCGCGCGCTCGAGCTGGCGGTCAATCAGCTTGTCATAATCGGTGACGACGCCGCCTGCCTGCACCATTTCAAGCGCGCAGTTTTTGTCGAGACCGATGATTTTGCCCGAGGTCATCTCAGGCGCGTGCAGCAGGGTTGCGCCGAGGGGCGTCACCATTTTGCCGCTGCCCTGAAAGTCAAGGCCGGCGTTGGCGTCCTGCATCTGGGACATGCCCAAAATCGCCTGCATCTGTTCGGTGGGCGCAAGAATGGTGTTCAGCTCATAGGGGCTGAGGTTTGCCCACAGCTTGACCAAATCGCCGTAGCTGAGGCTGCCGCTTTCCGCAACGGAAACATTGTCCGCCGCGTTGCTGTTGCCGTCGCCGTTGATTAAAACGTCAATCGCGTCCTTGAGCTGGGCGCGCGCAATGTAGGCGCCGATTTGGTTAAGCGTAACGGTAAAAAGGTCAAGGCGCTGAAAGCGCAGCGCTTCGTAGCTTGCCACCAGCATTCTGCCGCGCTTGCAGAGCTTGACGAGGTTCTCGCGTGTTTTAATCGCGGTCTGCGGAATCGCCGCGCCCTCGGACACCACCTTCAGGCTTTTGTCGTCCTCGGACGGAGCGCTCACGATGCTGCGGTAGTCCATGCCGTCGATGTCGGTGACGGTCGCCACCAAATTGGGCAGAATGTCGGCGCGCTCCATGCCCTGGCGCACCGCGCGGCTGACGTATTCGGGAAACAGCGCCGCGGAGTTAGCGGTCTGGAAAAACTTTTCCACACAGTCGCTGCCCTTGCCGCTGACCTTGATGTTAAAGCGCTTGAGCTGGCGCGAAAACGCGTCGAGTCCCTCAAGCTCGGTGCCGGCATAGTTTGCCGACGGGTCAAGCTGCTCCAGAGCGGCGGTCATGCCGCCCTTGTGCTGATACATGCCCTTCTCTAATGTAATATTCTCAAAATTAGCCATAATATTACCTCTCTTTCTTAAAGAATAAAACCGATTTCGGTCGCGGTGGAATCAACAACAAGCAGTTCTCTGCCGTTGGAATTCGTGGCAATATCGCCGTTGCTGCCTGCCGCAAGCTTTTTGTAGCCGGGCGCGATTTTCGCGTTGGCAGGCATTCTGACATAGCCGCTGAGCTGCACTGCCGCAAAGCCGCCGCGCAGACCGACGCAAACGCCGCAGAACACCTCGTTGCCGCCGCACTTGCCGACGGTTCCGTCGCCGGTGATTTTTACGGGCACGCCCGCTTCGGTCAGCGAGCTGTCCGCGATAAAGGTTGTTACATTTTCATTGAAGCCGTTGAAATTTACGTTCATACTTTTCCCTCCGTTAAATGGTAAACTCGCCGAGGCTTTCGGCGTTTTGCTTTTTCTTGCCGCCGTAAAGCTGCGGCACGGGCGCAAACTGCAGGTGCTTCTGCTTTTCAAAGGCGGTTTTAAACTCTTTGAGCTGCGCCACGCTCATGGATTTGGCGACGCACTCCATGGTATCGCGCGAAATGTCCGGCTGAACCGCCGCCGACAGCCGCAGCACCTCTGAGGTCAGGCTGTCGCGGTAATACACGCCGTCCTTTGCCGACTGCTTTAAGTTTTCAATGTAGCCGAGCAGCTTTTCGCAGTCGCCGCCGCTCAGCGTGAAGCCCTTTTTGGCTTCGAGCATTTTTAAAATTGCTTCCATGTGATGTTCCTTTCCGTTTGCCGCCTTGGTAACGCCCGCCGCGCGCTGGGCAGGCACGGCGACAAAGCTCCATTCATACGCGTCGGTGGGGCGGTTCAGCTCGCCGCAGCAAAGGGTGCCGTTATAGGTTTCTCCCTTTTGGTGCGGACAGAGCGAAATATCCTGACCGCAAACGCTGCAGGTGGTGCTCTCCACCGCGCAGCCGACGCTGACTTCCTTAATAATGCCGCACTCAATCGCCTCAATCAGCTCGCGGTTGCTCTCGGTGCGCGGCATATAGGCGCGCGCCCTGAGCTGAAAATAATCGTCGCCCGTGGCGGTTTTGCGGCTTGGCACCGCCGCAGCTTCGCAGGCGAAAATCCGCGCCGTCTGATTTTTGGCGGTGGGATTGTGGTCAAAAATGCCTGTTTTGCCCACAAACAGCTTTTCGAGCGCAAACAGCGATTCCACGGTAAAGCGCTCGCCGTCGCGGTCAACGTCGTTATCGCACAGCACCACCGGGAACACATACACATCCTGTGCCGCAAGAGGCTTTCGGGTGTAGGCGTTAATGAGCGCCAGCTCCTGTTCGCCGACCGCCTCCTGCGGCTCGCCGCCGATGGCGGCCGCCTTTACAATTGCGTTATTCTTCATTCAAGCCCTCCAAACCGTATTGTTGTTCCAGCTGCGCGGCGCGCGCGTTGTTGAGCCTTGCCTGAGAAAGCTCCACTGCATCCTGCAAATTGATGTCGTTCCACACCAGGCTAAAGCCGCAGTTAAAGCCCGACAGCCGCAGGTGCGTGGCGATGATTTTGCGCACGGCAGGCTCCACCGCCGCGCGGTAATATTCCAGCTCGCTGGTAAGAATGTCCGCCTGCTGGGCGCTCATACGCTCGGTGCTCGACCACGAAAGTCCCAGCAAAAACGGCGGTATGCCCAGCTTTGCCACAATCTGCTCAAGGATAACGCGCACCGGCACCTCGCAGGCAGGCATTTGATTGTCCGCGCCGATTGTCTTGATGCTGACGTCGCCTGCCGCGACAAAATCGCACACGGCGTCGCCGCGCATCGCCTTTTTCCACTCGTCGGCAATCAGCCGGGCGCTGTCCTCGCTGAACACGCCGTCCCCCGGCGCATAGGTGACGGCAAAGCGGACGTCGCCCACACGTTCCCAGTTGGTTTTAATCGACTGAAAAATTCTGAGCAGGATTTCGCTGACAAACGGCAGTCCCGAAAGCAGCGACCTGCCGCGCACGGTGCCGCTCTGCGGATGCAAAAGCGACGCGAGCACCAGCGACTGGTTTTCCACGGGCTTCGGCTGTCCCTCGTCGGTGCGGCAGACAATCAGCTCCAGCGGCGAGCTGCCTGCCGTGACGGTCACATCGTCGAGCCGCGCGTTGTATAGGGCATAAACGCCGTCCGCACCGGGCGCGAGCAGCATTTCGCCCACCGCCTCGCCGTAGGTCAGCAAATCGTCAAGATAACTGCCGGCAAACGCCGCAAGGCCTTTTGCCGAGCCGTTGGTTTTGACGTCTCGCGCAAACGCGTCGGCAAAGGGCTGCGCCGCCGGATTGTCCGTCACCACGCGAAAGCTGCCGATGAGGCGGATAATTTTGCCGATTGCCGCGTCGATGACGGGAACCGCCTCGCGCAGTGAAGAATACAGCGCGCGCTCGGCACGGCTCTGCGCCTGAAATTGCAGCAGCGACAGCCCCGGCGACCTGCGCGGCACGGTTTGCGCCGCAGGCAGGCGCTTATCCGCCTGTTTTTTTCTGCCAAACATTGGTTTCCTCCTATCTTTCGGCGGCAAAGGCGCAAACGCCGCTGCCGCCGTCCATTGCCGTTGTCACAAAATAACGGATGTCGTCCATGGCGTGGTCGTGCTCCTTGACGGGAACATCCTCGCGCCGCGCGCTGTTCCAGCGGTAAAGCTGAAATTCACGGCGCGCGGCACGGCACGGCTTGCAAATTTTGATTTTGCCGTCCTTGAGCGCGCCCGACACCTTTCGGATTCCGTTGACAACATTGTTTTGCGCAGGCTGCACGCGAAATTCACCGTGGCGGCGAATCACCTCGATAAAGCTTGCCGCCGAAGGGTCCGCCACCACCAGCCTGATTTTTTTGTCTCCCGCAAGCTCCTTGAGCGCCGCGTAGTGCTCCTCGTCGGTTTTTTGAAACCCCTCCTTGCGCGAGTCGAAGTAGTATTCGCAAATCCGGTACCACACGCCGTCTTTTCTGCCCCACAGCCCCATCGAGGTGGGATTGACCGTGCCGTAATCGCACGAAACCGTGAAGTCGCTCAGCCCGTTTTCCGGCACATCGGGATACATCGCCTCGTCCGACATAAACGGATAGACCGCGCCGTAAACGGCAATCCATTTGCCGCGCACAAACCGCTCATAGAATACGCCGGAATACAGATTTTCGTAACGCCGCCGCACCTTTTCCGTCAGCGAGGGGTTGTCGTCCATCGTGAAGTGCAGATACAGCGCGTTTTTGCGCTCCGCCTGTTTAATCCACTCCAGATAAAACCAGTGCTCGGGGTGCTCGGGATTGCAGTTGAACCAAAACCGCGAGCCTGCCACCGAACAGCGCGCCATCGCCTGTTCCACAAACGAGCGCGGCATCAGCGCCACCTCGTCGAACAGCACGCCCGACAGCGTGACGCCCTGAATCAGCGAAGCGGCGGCCTCGTCCTTGCCGCCAAACAGATAAAAGCGGTTTGTAACGTTACCGTGGCTGACCGTCAGGCTGTTTTGACTCAGTTTTTCCTCGCACGAAAAGCCGAGGCTTTTCAGCAGCGGAAGCATCGGCGTGACCATATTGCGCCGCAGCGAACGGATGGTTTTGCCGCACAGTCCAAAGTCGCCGCCGTGAAACGCATAGAACGTCCACAGCACAAACGACAGCGACATACAAAAGGTTTTTCCGCTGCGCACCGCACCGTCACAGATAATGGCGTCGCGCAAATAATCAGGCGAGTTTTCGTGCCACCAGCCGAGCACGCGCAGCTGCTTGGGCGAAAACGTTTTAAACATCGCGCTCACGCTCCGCCGTCTGCGCGCCCCTGCCGATGGCGTCAAACAAGCCCGCCACCCCGACGCTTTCTTCACCGAGGGCGGCAAGCTGCTCCAGCGCCTTTAAGCGGTCGAAGAATTTGATTTCCAGCGCGCCGTCCTTCGGCTTTTTGATTTCGGAAATTTGAAACAGGTCCAGCTCGCCCGGCTGCACGGGGGTAGGGGGTTGGTTGTTCAGCAGCCGAAGCGCGTCCGAAACATCGCCGAAGGCAAGGCGGTAATAACCTACCGCGGCAAGCTTGGAAAAGGTTTTTCTCCGCAGCGAGAGCAGGCGCTCGATTTCGGCAAGGATTTTTTCCTCGCACAGCAGCCGCTCGCCCGTGAGCCTGTAGTCCTTTTTGTAGCCCGCCTGTTTCGCCGCGGTTTCCGCGTTGCCCGTGCAGACGTAGCCGCTGCAAAACAGCCGCTCCCGCTTGTTGAGTTTTTTCTTGATTTGCGTCACCTCCAATCGGAAGGTTTTTCGGTGAAAAGTCCTTCCACTGTGCGTAAAACAACGCGAAAAATTGCATATCAATATGCAATTTTTTTTAAAAAAGTAAAAATAAATTTGTAAATAACGGATTTTGCATGTCTTTTCGCAAGATTTCATTTTGTTTTGCAGGACGTTTCGTGCTATACTTTTGTCAGAAAACGAGGTGAGGACATGCTGTTTCGCAAGCATAAAAAAATCAGCGCCGAAACGCTGATTGATTTAAAACGGTATATTGATTCGCAATTTCCCGGGGAAGCTGCACGCGACGAGTGCACGCCGCAGGCCGCCTCTTGCTGCACGCCGCAAGCCGCGCGCGAAAAATTTGCCGGCGCGGCAAAACGCCGCTCAACACAAGAGACGGCGGCGCTTGATTTCGGCGCGGTTCCGAATGATTTGCACGAGGCGCTTGAAACCATTGACGAGAGCTTTTCCGAAATGCTGCTGCGCAAAATCGACGAACGGCACATGACGGACGCGCAGTGCTACAAAAAGGCGCAGATTGACCGCAAGCTGTTCTCAAAAATCCGCAGTCAGCGCGACTACCGCCCCAGCAAGCAGACGGCGATTTCCTTTGCGCTCGCGCTGGAGCTCAGCTTAGACGAAACGCGCGACTTGCTGATGAAGGCAGGCTATGCACTGTCAAAAAGCAGCAAGGCGGACATTATTGTGGAGTATTTTATTTTGCACGGCATTTTTGACAAGTTTTTGGTCAACGAAGCGCTGTATGAGTTTGACCAAACGCTGCTGTAAGGGCAGGTTGAAAACGGCTGCTGTTTCTGCTATACTAATATAGATTAAATTCAAGGGAATGATAAAACGTGGCAAAGGCAGTTCCGCTGTTCAGCGGAAGCAAAGGTAACAGCTATTATATCGGCTCGGGCACGCAGGGCGTGCTGATTGACGCGGGCAAAAACTGCAAGCAGCTTGAGCTTGCGCTCGACTTAAACGAGGTGGACATCCGCTTTGTGAAGGCGATTTTTATTACGCACGAGCACTCTGACCATTGCAGCGCGCTGCGCGTGTTTGCGAAAAAATACCGCCTGCCGGTGTTCGCCAGCGCAGGAACCCTGCAAGCCCTGCAAAACAGCGCAAAACTTGACCCTGCAACGCAAATCGGCGTCATTGAGGACGAAATCGCGCTGGGCGACATGCTGATTTCACGCATAAACACACCGCATGACGCGGCGGAAAGCTGCTGCTACCGCGTAACCGCGCCCGACGGAAAGTCGGCGCTGATTGCCACCGACATGGGCGTGATGACCGACGGCGTGCGCCGCGCCGCGGCAAAAAGCGACTTTGTGGTGCTCGAATCCAACCACGACCTCGACATGCTCAAAACCGGCCCTTATCCCTACATTTTGAAAAAGCGGATTTTGTCCGACAAGGGACACCTTTCCAACGAGGCGTGCGCGTCCGAGCTGGTGGAGCTGGTCAACGGCGGCACCCTGCGGCTGATGCTGGGGCACCTCAGCGAACAAAACAACACCCCCGAAATTGCACTGCGCACCTCGGTGTGCGAGCTGGAGCGCGCGGGCATGAAGTTTAACAACGACTTTACGCTGGACGTTGCGCCTGCCGTGTCGATGAAAAAGAGCGTGATTTTTTAATGCTGCGAATCAACATTATTTGTATCGGAAAAATAAAGGAAAAATATTTTACGGACGCGATTGCCGAGTATGCCAAGCGGTTGGGCGCGTTTTGCAAGTTCGGCATGATTGAGCTTGCGGAAGAACGCATTAAAAGCAATTCGCCCAACGCCGCGCAGATTGACGAGGTGCTCGCCGCGGAAGGCAAACGGATTTTGCAAAAGGTCGGCGCGTCCGACTATGTGGCGGCGCTGTGCATTGAGGGCAAGCTGCTTTCGAGCGAGGAGCTGGCGCAGACGCTTGACGGCGCGGCAATCGCAGGCAAAAGCACCGTTGACTTCATTATCGGCGGCAGCTACGGCCTGAGCAAGGAAGTAAAACAGCGCGCGGATTTGCGGCTTTCGATGAGCCGCATGACGTTCCCCCACCAAATGGCGAGGGTGATTTTGAGCGAACAAATCTACCGCGCGTTTGAGATTTCAAGCAACGGAAAATACCACAAGTAAAGTTGAAAGTGGAAAGCGGAAAATGAAAAACGGAAAAATCCGGTCGTGCAGGCAGGTTTATGTTTGCACAACGTTTTGCGCCCGACCGAATTGATAACACTGCGGTCGGAAACCGATACGGTTCATTTAACCGCTCTATTTTCCCGACCTCAATTTTCAACTTTCAACTTTCAATTTTCAATTTCCCCAGAGGGTTTTTATGGCTTTAGACGGAATTTTTTTACGGCATATCAAACATGAAATTGAACAAACCGCAATGGGCGCGCGCGTGAATCAAATTTATCAGCCCAACCGTGACGAGCTGGTGCTGGTGCTGCGCACCTTTGACGGCGCGAAAAAACTGCTGCTGTCCTCGCGCGCCAATTCGCCGCGCGTGAATTTTTGCGTGACAACGCCCGAAAATCCCCCTCAGCCGCCGATGTTTTGCATGCTGCTGCGCAAGCGGCTCGGCGGCGGCAAGCTGGTGGGCGTGCGGCAGCTCGGCTGCGACCGCGTGCTCTTTCTCGACTTTGAGTGCGTCAACGAGCTGGGCGACCTTGAGGGGCTGAGCGTGGTGTGCGAAATCATGGGCATGTACAGCAACATCATTGTCATCAACCGCGACACGGGCGTGATTATCGACGCGCTGAAGCGTGTGGATTTGACCGTGAGCAGTCAGCGCTTTGTCCTGCCCAACATCAAATACGTTGAACCTGCCGCGCAGGATAAGCTGAATATTCTGGAAACCGAGCCCGAGGCTATCGCGGACGCGGCGAACCGTTTGCCTGCCGAAATGCCGCTGTCAAAGGCGCTGATGAGCGTGATTCAGGGCATTTCCCCTGTTGTGGCGCGCGAGCTGGAGTTTTGCGTGGCGGAGGGCGCGACCAACCGCTTGGAGGGCGCGCTGCGCGACAGGCTGATTGCGGTGCTGTGTGAATTAAAGCAAACCGCCCAATCCGCCTCGGGCAAGCCCTGCATTGTCTACCGCGAGGACGGCAAGCCGATGGACTTTTCCTTCTTCCCCATCCGGCAATACGGCAGCTACGCCAAAACAAAGGCGACGGACGGCTATTCCGTGACGGTAGACGAATTTTATGAGGAGCGCGACCGCCGCGACCGCATGCGCGTGAAAAGTCACAGCCTGCAAAAGCTGCTGACGAATTTAATTGACCGCACCGCGCGCAAAATCAACAAGCAAAAAACCGAGCTGGCGCAGTGCGGCAACCGCGAACAGCTGCGCATTTACGGCGATTTGCTGCACGCGAACCTCTACCGCATTGAGCGCGGCGCGGCGAGCGTTGAGGCGG
>CADBSZ010000131.1 GCA_902797525.1 uncultured Ruminococcus sp.
TCCATATCGACGGTATTCGCGTTGACGCGGTCGCCTCGATGCTTTATCTTGACTACAACCGTAAAGACGGCGAGTGGATTGCAAACGCTTACGGCGGCAGAGAGAACCTTGTTGCCGTTGATTTCCTGCAAAAGCTCAACAACGTAGTTCACATGTTCTATCCCGAGGTGATGATGATCGCCGAAGAGAGCACCGCGTGGCCTAATGTCACCCGCTATCCCATCGAGGGTCTTGGTCTTGGATTCGACTACAAGTGGAACATGGGCTGGATGAACGATATGCTTTCCTACATTTCTCTTGATCCTTTGTGGAGAAACTATCACCACGACACCCTCACCTTCAGCATGGTTTACGCGTTCTCCGAAAACTTTATGCTGCCCATCTCGCACGACGAGGTTGTTTACGGCAAGGGCTCGCTCATCAACAAAATGCCCGGCGGCTATGACCAAAAGTTCCAGGGTGTGCGCGGCTTTGTTACCTACATGCTCGCTCACCCCGGCAAGAAGCTGATGTTCATGGGCAGCGAAATCGGCCAGTTCGACGAGTGGAACGCCAACACCCAGCTCGAGTGGAACCTGCTCGACTATGACAAGCACCGTCAGCTGCAGCACTTCTTCGCCACCGCCAATAAGTTCTATCTTGATACCCCGGCGATGCACGAAAACGACTACGACTGGGACGGCTTCCGTTGGGTTGCTCTCGACGACTATCAGCACAGCGTCATCGCGTTCCGCAGAATTGCCTATGACGGCAGCGAAGTTCTGGTTGTCTGCAACTTCCAGCCCGTTACCCGTGAAAACTATCGCGTAGGCGTGCCCGTATACGGCGTTTATGAGGAAGTGTTCAACTCCGAGGCTGAGGAATTCGGCGGCACCGGCATCGGCAATCCCGGCGAGATTAAGGCGATTAACGAAAAAGAGCACGACCTCGACTACTGCATAGCAATCACACTGCCTCCGCTCGGCGTAACCTACTATAAGCTCAAGAAAGAAATGCCCGTTCCCAAAAAGCGCGGCAGAAAGAAAAAGGTTGAAACCGAGGGCGAAACCGTAGAGGCAAAGGCTGAGGAGAAAAAGGCTCCTGCCAAAAAGAAGGCTCCTGCCAAGAAAAAAGCCCCTGCCAAAAAAGCTCCCGCAAAGAAAAAGGAAGCCGAAAAGGCTGAATAATGCATGAATCACAGCGTTCCGCACAGCAGCGGAACGCTGTTTTTGCTTTTGAGGCGACGCTTTGGGCGAAAAACCCTCTTTTGATGTTTACAACTTTGTCATTTATCGCTTTAATTCTAATAAGTGATTGAAAAGCGGATTTTTTTTATATATAATGGTAAACGGAAAATTTTTCACCAAATTTTTCAGAAAATTACAGGAGGGAAAATCTTTGGAAAAACTATTTCATCTCAAAGAGCATGGAACAAATGTCAGAACAGAGATTATCGCCGGTTTAACGACGTTTTTAACCATGGCGTACATCATCTTTCTGAACCCCACTGTCATCGGACAGAGTAACCCTGCATTTGCGGCGGCGGGTTACGAAGGCGCTATGGCTGACAGCGCGGTATTCACCGCGACCTGTATCGGCGCAGCCATCGGTACATGGCTGATTGGCTGGCTTTCAAACTATCCGATGGCGCAGGCTCCGGGACTCGGCTTGAACGCCGTGTTTGCCTACACTCTTTGCATCGGCTTCGGCCTTTCGCCCAGCGCGGCTTTGGCGGCGGTATTCATCGGCGGCGTATTCTTCATTCTGCTGACCGTCACCGGCGCGAGAAAAGCGATTGTTGAGGCAATTCCCGTTAGCCTGAAAAAGGCGATTTCCGCCGGTATCGGCCTGTTTATTGCCTTAATCGGCTTCTCGAACGCAGGCATCGTTATCGGTCAGAACGCAGGCGCTGCAACCGCAGTTGACCTTGCAAGCTTTACACAGCCTTCGGTTATTCTTGCTCTGGTAGGACTTGTTTTAATCACCATTCTGGTTATTCAAAAGGTTCCGGGTGCAATCTTCATCGGCATGATTCTCACCGCTGTTATCGGCAATGTTTGCCAGTTTGCCTTCGGCCTTGACGTGGGTGTTTCCATGCCGCAGTCATGGATTCCCCACGTTGACTTCTCCATGTTCGGTCAGTGCTTTGCCGGCTTCGGCGAGCTGTTCTCGGCGCCGATTGCTTCCATCATCGCCGTATTGATCACATTGTTGATGGTTGACATGTTCGACACCATCGGCACCCTCATCGGTGCTGCTGACAAGGCAGGTTACCTCGATGAAAACGGCAACCTTCCCAAAATCGAAAGAGCAATGCTGGCGGACGCTATCGCGACCTCCGCAGGCGCTGTTTTCGGTACTTCCACCGTTACCACTTATGTAGAATCCACTTCCGGTATCGCCGCAGGCGGCAGAACCGGTCTTACTTCCACCGTAACCGGTCTTTGCTTTGCGTTTGCACTGGTGCTTTCTCCGCTGCTCGGCTTTGTTCCTTCTGCGGCAACCGCGCCCGTACTGATTGTTGTCGGTATCATGATGTGCTCTGCGCTCAAGGACATCGACTGGGGCGACCTTGAAATCGCATTCCCTTGCTTCTTCACCGTTGTCGGCATGCCGTTCTTCTATTCTATCACCGACGGTATCGCTTTCGGCTTTATCTCTTATGTTATCGTTAAGATTGCAAGAGCGAAGTTTAAGGAAGTTCATCCGCTGATGTATGTCATTGTGGGACTGTTCATTTTGATGTACGTTATCACCGGACTTCAGGCACTCCAGATTCTTTAATTTTTTAATTTTTCAAAAACAATTACCGCCGGTTTTTCCGGCGGTTTTGTTTTGCCGCAAACGCAAAGGCAGCGCACACGAGCTTGTGTACGCTGCCTTTATCTGAACTTCTAAATTTTTCGGATTATGCTTCCGGCTCCTCAACCTTGGCGTCGGGAGCGTTTTTGCCAATGCTCGCAATACCGTTGAGCGCGCTTGCCTTTGCCTTATATCCCTCGGAGGTGGCAATAATTTCGCCGTTCTTTGCTTTTAACCGGAAGCGGAACTCGCCTGCTTTGTCGGTGTAAACCTCATATTTGGGGTGCTTCAAAACCTCAAAGTTTTCAACCGTCTGATCCTCAACCGCCGCAGCGCAGTTGTTTCTGACGCTCTCAATGCCTGCCTTGCACGAAGCTTCGGACTTGTAGGTTTGAGAGGACGCGATAATCTCGCCGTTGCCTGCCTTTAAATCGAACTTGAAGCCGCCGTTCGCGGTAGCCTTCATCACGAATTTGCCCATTGTTGTTCCTCCTTTAATTTCAAAACATTCATCATAGTACAGCAAATCTATACTAATCAAATAGTATCATAATTTTAAGAAAATGTCAATAAAAACTATTCAAAACGCCAAATCTCATACCTTTATTTTAGAAGCGCACAGTCGCCTTCAAATCCCTTGCCCTCCGCAATATAAAAAACCGGCAGTAAGCAAAACGCTTACTGCCGATTTTGGCGGAGGACAAGTGCAAGGAGAA
>CADBSZ010000132.1 GCA_902797525.1 uncultured Ruminococcus sp.
AGTCCGACGGATTGTTTTGCAAAATCTTTATGGATTGGCTGCCGTTTGAGGACGAAAAAATCGCCGAGATGGAGCGGCTGGTGCTGAAATACAATCCAAATTGGAGCGGCGGCGGCTTCCGTGAATTTCGTTATGTATTTCCGGCGTGGGCAGAGGGCAGATTTCGGGTTGAGGCCGTGCACTCCTATGACGAGGAGCTTTGTTTTGACAAGGAAGCGTGGCTCAACCGCGTGCTGACCTGCCGCGGTGTGGGCGCAAGCCTGAGCAAAGAAAAGACCGCGGCATTCGAGCAGGAATACCGCGGCTTGCTGGAAAAATATGAGGACGTGCTCTGTTTAAAGCACCAAATTCATATGGAAGTTTATCGGGTGATGAAATAGAAAAAGGGTTGGCGCGTGCCAACCCTTTGTTTTATGCTGTTGATAGATTTATTCCGCGTCGCGCGGCCCGAGTATGCACTCTACGAGAACAGCCTTTTGCGCATGCAGGCGGTTTTCGGCTTCCTCAAAGATTTCGTCGGCGTGCGCCTCAAATACATCGGCGGTGATTTCTTCGCCGCGGTGAGCCGGCAGACAGTGCAGCACCATGCACTCGTCGTTGGTGACGGCCATCAGCTCTTTGTTCACCTGATAGGTGCCGGCGAACACTTCCTCGCGCGCCTTTTTTTCTTCTTCCTGGCCCATTGACGCCCAAACGTCGGTGTAGATAACGTCCGCGTCCTTGGCGGCTTCCATCGGATCGTTGACAATTTGGAACTTGTCGCCGAACTGCTTGCCGAATTCCATGATGTGCTCGGGCGGGAAATAGCCGTTGGGACAAGCCGCCGAGAAGGACATGCCTGCGCGCAGCGCGCCGACAGCCAAGGAATTGAGCATGTTGTTGCCGTCGCCGATGAAGCACATCTTCAAGCCCTCAAGCTTGCCCTTGAATTCGCGAATGGTCATCAGGTCGGCAAGCACCTGACAGGGATGGCAGTAGTCGGTCAGACCGTTGATAATCGGAATCGAGCCGTATTCGGCAAGGGATTCAACCTCGCTTTGGGCGAAGGTGCGAATCATAATCGCGTCAAGAAAACGCGAGAGCACGCGCGCGGTGTCCTCGACCGGCTCGCCTCTGCCGATTTGCAGGTCGTTGGAGCTTAAAAACAGCGGATAGCCGCCGAGCTGCGTCATGCCCACCTCAAACGAAACGCGGGTGCGTGTGCTGGATTTTTCAAAAATCATTCCCAGAGTTTTGCCCTGCAGCAGCTTGTGCTCAATGCCATGCTTTTGCTCGTATTTCAGCTGGTCGGCAAGGTTCAGGGTGCGAATAATGTCCTCAGAGGACCAGTCTTCCAGTTTCAGTAAATGCTTCATGTTAATTCTCCTTTAATGTTTTTTCGAGTATGCAAACCGCTTCGTCAAGCTCGTCTGTTGTGATGGTCAGGGGCGGCAACATGCGGAGCACATCCTTGGCGGTGATTATCAGCAAGCCGTTTTCAACGCATTTAACCGCTGTGTCGTGCGCGTCGCCGTCGATTTCGATGCCGACCATCAGGCCGAGTCTGCGCACGCCCTTAACGCCGTCGAGCGACAACAGCTTTTCTTCCAAGTAACGTCCTTTTTCTTCCACCGCATTCAAAAACGTTTCGTTTGCAATGGTGTCGAGCACATAGTTTGCGCCGGCGCAAACAACAGGATTCGCCCCGAAGGTGGTGCCGTGGGTGGAGGGGGACATCACATCCTTCAGCTTTTCGCCGCACAGACAAACGCCGATGGGCAAGCCGCCTCCGAGTCCCTTTGCGGCGGTCATCAAATCGGGCTTTACGCCGTAGTGCTCGTGTGCGAACAGCTTTCCGGTTCTGCCGGCGCCCGTCTGCACCTCGTCGATAATGAGCAAAATGTCTTTTTCATAGCAAAGCTTAGCAACTGACTGAACATAGCTTTTGTCCAGAATGTTCACGCCGCCCTCGCCCTGAACAACCTCGAGCATAACGGCGCAGGTTTTTTCACCGACCGCGCTTTTCAGTGCTTCAATATTGTCGGCTTCCACATATTGAAAGCCCTCGGTAAAGGGGAAAAAGTAGTTGTGAAACACCTCTTGCCCCGTTGCGGACAGGGTGGTGACGGTTCTGCCGTGGAAGGAGTTTTGCAGCGTGATGATTTCATTCCTGCCGGCACCGTATTTGTCAAAGCTGTACTTGCGTGCAATTTTGATGGCGCATTCGTTTGCCTCGGCGCCGCTGTTGCCAAAGCAGACCTTGGCAAGGCCCGTCAGCTTACAGAGCTTTTCGGCGAGGTCGCTCGCCTGCGCGCTGTAAAAATAGTTCGACATATGCTGAATGGTGCCTGCCTGCTTGGTGACGGCGTTAATCCAGCCCTCGTCGCAATAGCCCAGGCTGTTGACGCCGATTCCTGAGCTGACGTCGATGTAGCGCTTGCCGTTTTCGTCATAGGCAACCGCGCCCTTGCCGCTTTTCAACGCCACGTCGTAGCGGCCGTAGGTGTGCATAATATATTGTAAGTCTTTTTCTTTCGTATTCATGATTTCCCTCTTTTTAGTAGCTGAAAACATACACGTCGTCGCGCTTTTCAAAGCCGAAGTCGCGCCAGAATTTTTGTCCGGTTTCGTTGTTTTGATAGCAGAAGATGTGTGTTTTTTCAATACCCTCGGCGGTGATTTTATTGATGGCCGTTTCTGCCAGCGCATGGCCGATATGCCGTCTGCGAAATTCAGGCAGCACCGCCATGTGGTGAATAAAGCCGCGCCTGCCGTCGTGACCGGCAAGCACCGTGCCGACGATTTTGCCGTCGACAACCGCCACCTGCGACAACCCCTCGTTGCGCCGTAAGTAACGCTCCATTTGCGGCCGTTCGTCTGCCGAGGAAAGCGCGCGCTTGGTGGTGATTTGCCACATGGCAAACACCTCGTCGTAGTCGTCAATTGTCATTGGTCGTATGGTCATGCGCGTACCTCGCTTTTTA
>CADBSZ010000133.1 GCA_902797525.1 uncultured Ruminococcus sp.
ATATACCAGCCCAACCGCGATGAGCTTGTTATCGTGCTGCGTAATTATGAAGGCATGAAGAAGCTCCTGCTGTCTGCAAGAGCTAATTCGCCGCGCGTTAATTTCTGCGTTAATACGCCCGAAAACCCCGCTCAGCCCCCGATGTTCTGTATGCTTCTGCGCAAACGTCTGGGCGGCGGCAAGCTTACAGCCGTGCGCCAGCTCGGCTGCGACCGCGTGCTGTTCCTTGATTTTGAGTGTATAAACGAGCTCGGCGACCTTGAAACACTCAGCGTCGTCTGCGAGATAATGGGCATGTACAGCAACCTGATTGTAATAAACCGCGACACGGGCGTTATAATCGACGCGCTTAAACGGGTTGACCTGACTGTAAGCAGCCGCCGCTTTGTGCTGCCCAACATCCGCTACGAGCTGCCCGAGGCGCAGGATAAGCTGAATATTTTGGAACATTCGCCCGAAGAGATCGTGGAAGCCGCTTGCGGATTACCTGCGGAAATGCCGCTTTCAAAGGCGCTGCTCAGCGTGATCCAAGGCATTTCGCCCATTGTCGCGCGCGAGCTGGAATTCCGCGTGGCGGAAGGCGCCACCAACCGCGCAGAGGGCGTTTTGCGCGAAAAGCTGCGCGAGGTGCTCGCCGAATTCAAGGCGACCGCCGAAAACTGCGACAAAGCGCCATGCATAGTCTACCGCGAGGACGGCAAGCCGATGGATTTTTCCTTTATGCCGATCGAACAGTACGGCTCCTATGCCACTGTCAAGGAAACGGCCGGCTTTTCGGCGACGGTGGACGAATTTTATGAGGAACGCGATTCCAGAGAGCGGATGCGCGTCAAGAGCCACAGCCTGCAAAAGCTGCTTTCGAACCTGACCGACCGCGCCGCACGCAAGATCAACAAGCAAAAAACCGAGCTTTCGCAGTGCGCCAACCGCGAACAGCTGCGCATTTACGGCGATTTGCTGCACGCGAACCTCTACCGCATTGAGCGCGGCGCGGCGAGCGTTGAGGCGGAAAATTTTTACGACGAAAACGGCGGCACCGTTGTGATAAAGCTAAACCCGGCCCTTTCGCCTGCCGCCAACGCGCAAAGATATTATAAGGATTATCAAAAGGCGAAAACCGCCGAAACCGTGCTCGCCGAACAGATTGAAAAGGGAAAAGCGGAGCTGAGCTATTTGGAGTCGGTGCTCGACAGCGTCAACCGCGCCGAAACCGAGCGCGAGCTGAGCCAAATCCGCGAGGAGCTGACCGAGCAGGGCTATTTGCGCCGTCCCAAGGGCAAAGCGCAAAAGCAGGCGCAGCTGCCGCCCAAGGAGTTTTTATCGAGCGACGGCTTTCGCATTTTGGTGGGCAGAAACAACCGCCAAAACGACAAGCTGACCTTAAAAACCGCCGCCAAAACCGACCTTTGGCTGCACACCAAGGACATTCACGGCTCTCACGTGATAGTCTGCGCCGAGGGCAAGCCCGTGAGCGATACGGCAATTTTGGAGGCAGCGCGGCTGGCGGCGTATCACAGCAAGGCGCGCGAGAGCACCAACGTGCCCGTTGACTACACGCTCGCCAAATATGTCAGCAAGCCTGCCGGCGCAAAGCCCGGCATGGTGATTTATGTCAACAACAAGACCGTGTACGTTGACCCGGAAATACCCGGCGGAACAAAGCGATAAAGTAAAAAAAGGAGCCGACAACCGGCTCCTTTTCTATTCTGTCACTAACTGCGCCAACGCGCGCTGAATTTCCGTTACATCGCGGACGTCGATTTTTCCGTCGCGGTTCATATCCGCTTCGGCAAGGGCGGATTCCGTCAGCAGCGGCGCATCGTCAGCGCCGCGCATCTCCGCCAAATGCCGTTGCAGCAGCGTCACGTCGCCGATGGTAAGGTCACCGTCGCCGTTGACGTCTCCGCCGCTCCTGATACGCAGCACCAGATGCAGCGTACTCTCCTTTTGAATGTTGTAATCCGCCAAGGTTCTGCCGTCCTCAAGCTGCTTTCCGGCAAAAATCAACCGCTGCCGGTCAGGCGGAATACCCTCTTTTTCCTGAATTTTCTGCTTAATATTTTCAATCGTGTCGTTCGATTCCACATCGAGCGTTACGGTTTTTCCGGTTAGGGTGCGCACAAAAATCTGCATTGCCGACGCCGACACCGTCGCCGCTGCCGTCAGCCCAAGCACCAGCGCAAACAACAAACATCTGCGAATCATTTTTTTCACGGAATCATCTCCTCGTTTTGTACTGTTAGGTAATCCTATTATAAAAAGAATTGCTGCCGAGGTCAAGCATTTTTATCCCGTTTACAATTTTTTCGATAACAATTGACAGATTGCGTCATAATCCGCTATAATACAGGTGAGAGATTATTGCTCAAAGGAGATTCACCCTATGAAAAAGCGCAAGTGGGTGCTTGCCGTCCTGCTCGGTTTGATGATTGCCGTCACGGCTGTTTCGGTGGTAAGCTTTCATGCCGCCAACAATACAACAACAAAAAACGCGGCGGACGCCGAACTTTCGCCGCAGCCCACAGCGGAAAACACCGCAGCGCGTCCGCACTCCTTTATGATCGGCACGGTGAGCAACGTCGTAAAGGTCAGCGAGGAAGCCAACCGCATTTTGCTGCGCTGGGACGAAACGCGCGGCGCAACCGGCTATTATGTTTCCGTGTGCGACAAGGACGCAGGCGGGGACTACACCCTGATTGCCGATGTAAAGGAGCCGACCGCCGATATTCTGAATTTAAAGGACACCACGCAGTACTGGTTCAAGGTGTCCGCCTATAAGGACGCCGACGGCGTGATTTATGAGTGTCAGCCTACGGTGTTTAAAACCGCCACACAGGCAGGCGAGGTCAACAACCTCGACAGTCAGCGCTCGTCCGAGGTGCTGAAAATCAGCTGGGACAGCATGGCAAAGGCGACCGCCTATGAGGTATATCGCGCCGACAAAAGCACAAACTCCGAATATGTGCTCTGCACCACCGTTAAAAACGGTGAAAAAACCGAATATGAGGACAAGGACGTGAAGGAGGGTGAGCTGTACAGCTACAAAATCCGCCCCTACCGCGTCATTGACAATTTGCAATACACCGCCAAGGGCAAGACAATTGACTTAATCAGCGGACTCAGCGCGCCGTCAAATTTGGTCGCGCGCAGCGCCAACACGCGCGTTACGCTGAACTGGAACGCCAAAAAGCTCGCAAAGGGCTATAACGTCTACATGTCAACCAAGCAGGACAGCGGCTTTCAGCTGCTGGGCTCCACCGAGGACACCTCCTACACCACCGACAAGCTGACGGCGGAAACCACCTATTACTTCCGTGTGCAGCCCTATCAAAAGGCCGGCGACAAAACTGTTAACGGCACCTGGAGCACCTGCACCATCAAGGTCGCCAAGCCCGACGAAAAGTCGCAGAGCGTGCCCAAGAGCAACATCAGCGGCAAGGGCACCTATATTGAGGTCAGCATCGCGCAGCAGCACATGTGGTTCTATGAAAAAGGCAAGCTGGTGCTCGACACCGACGTTGTGACCGGCAACAAGGGCAACAACGACACCCCCACCGGCACCTATTCGATTGAATCGCGCGCCAGAGACACCACCCTGACGGGCGACGGTTATTCGTCCTTCGTCAACTACTGGATGGGCTTTTACGGTGGCTACGGCATTCACGACGCCAGCTGGCGCTCGAGCTTCGGCGGCGACATTTATCAGGGCAACGGCTCGCACGGCTGTGTGAACACGCCCTATGAAAAGGTTAAGAAAATCTATGAGCGCACCGACTACGGCACGCCGGTGTACGTTTATTAATTTTAATTGAAAACGGCGCAAACGCAGCTGCACAAGTCGTAGTGACAGGGCTTGCCCCTGTCAGGCAGCAGCGGCAGCGTTTTGCCAAAACAACCCAATGTTTGATTGTGCAAAAAGCGTTGCCCGGGAGACCGCAAGGGTCTCCCCTACGGATTATGCCTCCACTTCAACACCCTTTTACAAATTTTTATCTATTTAAAAGTTGAGTTGTTCTGCAATCGGAAACGAAAAAGCACTTTTTTCTTTGCCGAGTGCATGTTGTGTAGGACAAATGAAGGTCGGTTTGTGCGCTTATACACCTCCCAAAACGGCTTTCTGCTGCCGTTTTCGCAGGGCAGTGCATGATTGTGTATGATTTTTGTATATACCTCTATATAAATAAAAACAAAAACTCCGCCTACCGAAGTAAGCGGAGTCTTTTTTATGGATTGTGTCCGACGCGCCGTTCATCAAACGTTTCCGTTCAACCGACGGTCGTCATAGGCGCACTGCCTGTGCGGCACGCACCTTATTTGTCGTTAACAGCAGCCTGCGCAGCAGCCAGTCTTGCAATCGGCACACGGAAGGGTGAGCAGGATACATAGTCAAGACCAATCTTATGGCAGAACTCAACAGAGGAGGGATCGCCGCCGTGCTCGCCGCAGATACCAACGTGGAGGTTGGGGTTAACGGGCTTGCCGAGCTTAAGAGCCATTTCCATGAGCTTGCCAACGCCGGTCTGGTCAAGCTTCGCGAACGGATCGTTCTCGAAAATCTTGGTGTCATAGTAAGCGTTGAGGAACTTGCCTGCGTCGTCACGGCTGAAGCCGAAGGTCATCTGGGTGAGGTCGTTGGTGCCGAAGCAGAAGAAGTCAGCCTCGGTAGCAATCTCGTCAGCAGTCAGCGCCGCTCTCGGGATTTCAATCATGGTACCAACCTCGTACTCAAGCTCAACGCCTGCAGCAGCGATTTCAGCGTCAGCGGTTTCAACAACAACCTTCTTAACGAACTTCAGCTCTTTGACTTCGCAAACCAGCGGAATCATGATTTCGGGCTTAACGTTCCAGTCGGGATGATCCTTCTGAACTTCGATAGCAGCGCGGATAACAGCCTTGGTCTGCATCTTTGCGATTTCGGGATAGGTAACAGCCAGACGGCAGCCGCGGTGACCCATCATCGGGTTGAACTCGTGGAGAG
>CADBSZ010000134.1 GCA_902797525.1 uncultured Ruminococcus sp.
GCGCTGCTCGGCGGCATTATCGACTGGCAGGGAGATATCGTAACGCAATAAAGCAACACCCCGGTATTCTTAAATACCGGGGCGTTTTATCATTTTGAATGTACGGCTTTCATTTGAAAATAGTTTAAAACCTGCCGCCGGGCATTCCGCCGCCCTGCATGGGGGTGCCGCCCTGCATCTCGCCGCCGCGCATGCCGCCCATGCCGCCGCCCATCATCTGGTTGGTGATGGCGTCGGTTTCGGTGCCGTTGACGATGAGGGTGCCGCCGTTCTTCTCCGCCTTGCCGTCATAGTCGAAGGGCGACTGTGCATTGACGCTGATGGTGCCGCCGTTGATGATAAGGTCGCCGTTGGAGTCGACGCCGTCGGTGTCGCCCTGTCCCATAATGACGGTGATGTCGCCGCCGTTGATTTCGATGGTGGTGTTGTATGCGCTCGACTTGTTGGAGCCGTTGATGCCGTCGTCGCTTGCGGAAATGTTAATCGTGCCGCCGTTAATCTGCACATAGGTGCCCTCAATGCCCTCGGAAGCGGTGATGTCGAGCGTGCCGCCGTCAATCTGCACCGCCGAGGTGCCCTGAATGCCGTCGCTTGCGACGTTGATGTTCAGCGTGCCGCCGCAGATATAAACGGAGCCTACGCTGTCGTCGTCTTCATTTTCGGAGTGCAGGCCGTCCTTTTGCGAGCTGAGGGTGATGCTGCCGTCGGCGATGGAAATGCTGTCGTTCGCCTCTATCGCGTCGGAGGTGCAGTCGATGTTAATCGTGCCGCCCGTGATTTTCAGGTCGTCCTTGCAGGAAATGCCGTTGTCGGAAGATTTGACGGTCAGCGTGCCTTTTCCGTTGAGCACCAAATCGTCCTTTGAAAAGATGGCCGCGTCGGTGTTGGTGTCGCCGTCGGCGCTAAACGTGCCCGTTACGGTCAGCGTGTTTGCCGAGCCGTCTGCGGTGGTGACGAACACCTTGTCGGCGTTCCTGACGTAAATGCAGGGCGTGCCGTTGTTGGTGATGTTGGCGTTGTCGAGCACCAGCTGTACCTTTGCGTCGTCCGCCGCGTCAACCACAATCGAGGCGTTTGAGGCGGTGCCGCTGACAACATATACGCCGGCTTCGCTGACGGTCAGGGTTTGACCGTCGCTGAGCGTCAGCGTTTTGGCTTCGCTCAAATCGGCGGTTTGCGTCAGGTCGCGCTCGGTGAACAAATCCGCGGTGTCCAGCACGCCGCCCGAGGTTGTGTTCGCCGTGGTGACAACGCTTGCGCTGCTGCTGTTTGATTTGCTTTCGGTTTTGCTCTCCGCTTGAGAAGCGGCGCTTGTGACTGCGGATGAGGCGGTGGTTGCGCTTTTGGTGGAAGCGTTGTTGCATGCCGCCATGGAAGCGCAAAGCAGAGCGATTAAAATCATGGATGATATTTTCTTTAACATAATGGTGTCCTCCGTATCTGTGTTTTTCTTTTGTGGCTAAAGAATAACGCCCCACGCTTAAAAGAACCTTAAATATTTTTCGTTTTTTATTTTATTTTAAAAAATTGCACCCCGGAGAACAGGGTGCAATTTTCCATTCAAAATCAATCTTCCGCCTTTCCTTCCTTGCGCAGCGCCATCAGCTTTTTAACATAGTCGATGACCTTTTTGCGGAAGATAATCAGCAGTATGAAAACAATGCCGACGAGAATATAGCGTACCACCGGCAAATCGTAGGTGAGGGTGAGCAGCAAGCCTGCCGACACAAAGGCGGCGGAAACGCCCAGCAGGATTTTCGGATCGTACACGCGCACGCCGTCAAGGTGCTTGCGGCACACCCATCGCATGCAGATGTAGTGGCCGAGCGCGTAAAGCATGTAGCAAATCAGCGTGGTGTAGCCTGCCGCGACATAGCCGAGGTTGAGCCAGCGCGTGCTGATGAAGAAGTAGTTGAGCACAATGTTCAGCCCCGCGCCCAGCACGCTCGCCGCCATGATGAACCACGACTTTTCAAAATAGAACTGGAACGCCGCGAACATGTCGTACATATACATAAAGAATACGCTCAGCGCAACGGGCGGAATCACCCACTTGGCGTCGCTGTATTTCGGCGGCGCGAAAATCGCGATTGCCTCGGGCGCCAGCATAATCAGCGTCAGGTTGGCGACGGCAATCAATAACATTGCCGAGTAAATCACGCGCGCCAAATCCTGCGGCCGGCGGTCCTTGATTTTGCGGTACACCCACGGGCCCATCGTCTGCGACATGGCGGTGTTGAACATGCTCATAATCACCGCCACCGAGTAGGCAAGGCTGTAAATGCCCGCCGCGTCCTCGCCGATGTAGCGGCCGATCATAATGCGGTCAGAGCCGTACAGCACCGTTTGCGACAGGTAATGCGGCACCAGCGGCAGGTTGAATTTTAAGGCGTAAAGCCAGTATTTTTTGGAATAAAAGGTTTTGCCGCGCTTCATCTGTACGAAGAAGCACCAGCCGTACGCGGCAACGTTGACAATCAGCATGCCCAAAATGCGCGCGGTTGCCTTGTGTGCCTCGTCGGAAAGCGTCACCAGCACCATGCCGATGGCAGGCTGGGCGAACATGACCAAAAGCGTCAGCGCCACGAGCAGGCGGTATTTGTTGTTGACGCGCTGCTCGGTTGACCAGAAGTTAAACACTGCCGTTGTCCAAATCAGCGCGAGCATAAAGGTCATTTGCAGGGTGTTGAGCGAAAACAGGTTGTTGAAAAATTGCCTGAAGATAAAATAGATAATGGTCCAGAACGTGCACAGCGTCAGGGTTAGGCCCTGCATGGACGAGGCGTAAACCTTTTGCTCGTGCTCGAACTTCACCATGCCCTGCAAAAACACGCCGTAAAACAGATTGAGCGTGACGATGACGGTGATAATGCCCATCCACGACTGGAACACGTTGTATTCACCGTACTGCGCCGGCGTGAGCAGACGGGTGAAAATCGGTGTGGAAATCACCGAAACCGCCTTTTGCATGAAGTTGCATATCAAAAACCACAACGACGCGCGCACCTGAACAGGCATGGAAAAATATTTGTTTTTTAGCTTTGAAATCATACCTTGTCCTTCTTTAATGTGCCGGTTTTGCGGAATTGCTGTTGATAATAGGTATATGGTCTGTTTAAGTCGATGACGCCGTTGCCGGAGTGAATGCCGTGCCGCTCGCTTTCGGGCGGCAGCTGCATATAGTCGCCGAAAATCGCCGTTAAAAACGTGTCGCAATCCTCGACGCACGGCATGGTGGTGTCCTCAAAGGGCAGCTCCTTCGGCGTGCCGTAAACTTCGTCGCGCCGGAGCAAAAAGTGCTTGGAATAGGGGTTCCACGCATGTGAAATATAGGTGTGGCTGTCATAGGGATATTTGGCAATCAGCCGGTTGAGGCGGTCTGACCAAAAACGGTAGGGGAGCAGCCTGAGCGGCAGCACCGCCCACCACATCGCTTTGCTGCGCGTGCGGTCCAGCATGGACGGCCGCAGCCGCCGTTTTTCGTTGAGGCGCGTGTAGCGCAGAAATTTTTTGAAATAGTTTTCTCTTTCGGCTTCGTCCTCGGGCGTTCCCGAAAGCAGAAATATGTCGATAAACACCCCTTTGTATTCATCGGGATAGGGGGTTTCGTAGCTCTCAATAAAGGTGGTGTTGACGTCAAACACCTTGGTGCTGAGCGCGGCGTTGTGAGGACGGTCCTCACAGCGCGCAAGCTTTAAATGCGGCGGAAGCTCCGCCGGGGCATATTGCAAAAAGCGATTGTAGTCAACGTCGGGCAGCGCAATGTCGAGGTCGTCGTCCCACGGAATAAAGCCCTGATGGCGCACCGCGCCGATGCAGGTGCCGCCGATGGCAAACGCGCGCAGGTTGTGACGGTCGATGATTTTTTTCACTTCTTTATAAATCGCCAAAATCTGTTCCTGCAAGGGAGAAAGAACATGCTTGGACTCGAAAGATGCGGTCATGGTTTTCATCATTTCCTTTGGAATAGCCTTAGCGCGAGCGGCGGACAAACGGTAATCAGCAGTCCGTATGCCTTGCTCGTCAGCCGATAGGACGAGAATAAATAGGGAAGAATCCCCGTGCGCGTATATTTGACAAGCACCTTTGCCGTGGCAGAACTGCCGCCTGCCTGCGCAAGCTGCTTGTAAAACGAAATCGCGCTGCGCGTGCGGCGGTCGCGCGCGTATTTGAGCAACTGCGGATATTTTTCTGTTAAAAACGCTTCCACCATATCGGACGCCGTGAAGAAATCCATGCGCTTGTCGGAAAACTTTGAATGGGTAATGCCCTCTGTGTTGTCTTGACGGTAACGGTAGAGCACCTCGCCCGTGTGGGCAATTGTGTTCGCCCGGTCAAACAGCACCGGAACGATGACGTAGTCCTCAAAAATGATGCCCTCGGGAAAGCGCACGCCGTCAAACAGCGTGGCCTTCATCAGCTTGCCCCAAGGAGAAGTAACCATGTTGGCTTTTTCCCTGAGCAAAAAGGCAATCGCTTCTTCGGCGGAAAACACGCCGTCAATCCGTTTGCCGGTGTCTATACCGGAGCTGACAAGGTCGGCGCCGGTTTGAATATGCAGGTCATACAGTTTTGTCAGCAGACCGGGCTCGGCGAAATCGTCGCTGTCAACATACATCAGCCAATCGCCCTTTGCGGCGTCAAGCCCTGCGTTTCGCGCGGCGGCAACGCCCTTGTTTTCCTGATGAATCACGCGCACATTTTCGTGCTGTGCGGCATATTCATCACAAATGGCAGGGCAGTTGTCGGGCGAGCCGTCGTCGATTAAAATGATTTCAAAATTCGGATAGGTTTGATTAAGAAGCGACTCGACGCACGTTGATATGTAGTTTTCGACGTTGTACACCGGCACGATAACGGATATTAACGGTACTTTCATTTGATTGAAATCCTTTCAGCGGCAGCAGTGCAGCACAGATTACCCACCAAAACATCGACGCGCTTAAACAGCTCAGCGCCATGAAATTAACCAAGACGATGATAATCGGCAAAAAGTTGTCGAATTTCAGTTTTTCGGTGCGGTTTTTGCGCATGCCGTAAAGCATTTGATAGAAAATGACGATAAACATCACAACGCCGACGACGCCCCACGACAAAATTAAATCATAATAGGTATTGTGAGCGATAAAGTTAAATTGCCTGTAACGCTCTGTTTCATTATATTGCAAGCCGTACCCGAACAGAAGAATCATGGGGTTCGTGATGAGCTCGTTGCTGTAAAAGGTGAGGATTTTAAAGCGGTTTGAGGTGATAGTGTCAATGTCAACGTTGGTGCCGTTGTGCTCCTGCAGGCGAATTAAAATGTTATCGATTAAGCCGACAATATATTGATGGAAGATGGCGGCAATCGCAATGAGTGCCAGCAGGATTCGCCGCGCAAAGCGGTTTTTCTTTGAAAAGCTGCCATACACCGCTTTTGCAGCAAAGAACAGCAGCGTCAAAACCAGCACTGCCAGCGCCATCTTTGAGGCGGTGAGCAGCTGCAAAAAAATCAAAATAAAAATGTAAAAATAGTCGCGCACCTTATGGGCTTGCCGCAGGCTGAACAGCATAATGACAGCCAACGAAATATACAGTGAAAAATAGTTGGGGTCGCCGGCAAAGCCCGACAGACGCCATGCCTGAATGTATTCCCACGCGTTAGCGCCGTTGAGGTTCAGCACCCAGTATTCCAGTACCGATGAAAAAATGATACCAAACGTGAATTTTCGCGCAATGTCGCCGTTATCCAGATAAAGGCCTTTTTTTGTCAGCACCGATTCCACATAGTATAGGATAATGATGGAACCGAGGTTGGGGATAATGTGGCCCGGCGTGTTGAAGGCGATTTGATGGATAAGATCCCATGCGGACAACATCAGAACATGAAACAGCGCGGTAAAGTTAATGCGCCGTGTTTCGATGATATAAGCAAAAACAGGAAACGCAATCATCAGGTTGACCAAAAAGGTAATCTGAAAGCCGTCGAAAATTCGAACCAGCGGCACCAGCGACAGGCTAAAGGCAATGCGGTAGCTGTTGTCGCCCAGCGACATGCCTGTTATGGCAATCAGAATTGCGATGATATAC
>CADBSZ010000135.1 GCA_902797525.1 uncultured Ruminococcus sp.
CATTTTATTCAGATTCACGTTTTCGCTGTTTCTCCATTGACTTCGCATACTGATTGCGTTATGATAATGCTGACAGAATAGGCATTATAGGCTTTTATAGTCATTTCTATTATCATGCGTTTCCATTCAAACGGAAAGCTTTCATCCTTCCGTTTGAGAATCGTATTAGGCCTGCTGTTATTTATTTTTAGTATATGGTTAGTTATCGCTAACTTATTATGAGGAGGAATTGTATGTCTATCGTGGAATTGAAGAAAGTCAGCCGTGTGTATCAAAGCGGCGACCACGAGCAAAAAGCCTTGAACAAGGTTGACATCCGCTTAGAAGCGGGCAAATTTGTGGTGATTCTCGGCCCCAGCGGCGCCGGAAAAAGCACCCTGCTTAACCTGCTCGGCGGCTTGGATAATCCGACTGACGGCACCATCGTTGTTGACGGGCGGGATATTTCAACGCTGTCCAACAATGAGCTTGCCGAATACCGCGCCGAAAAGGTCGGCTTTGTGTTTCAGTCGTATAACCTCATCCCAACCCTGACGGTCAAAGAAAACGTTGCGCTGGTAAAGGACATTTCAAAAAATGCGCTTGATCCGGTGGAAATGCTTGACAAGGTCGGACTTTCCGATCATCTTAATAATTTTCCGTCAGAGCTGTCGGGCGGCGAACAGCAGCGCGTGTCTATTGCAAGAGCGCTGGCGAAAAATCCGATGATTTTGCTCTGCGATGAACCGACCGGCGCGCTTGACAGCGACACGGGCGTCATTGTGCTCAAGCTGCTGCTCAGCATGGCAAAGGAATACGGCAAAACCATTATTATCGTGACGCATAACCAGAATATCGCCAAAATGGCGGATGTGGTTGTCAGGGTAAAAAACGGCAGGATCAAATCGCTGGAGGAGCAGTCGAATCCTTTGCGCGCGGAAGAGGTGGATTGGTAATGCTGTTCCGTAAAATGTTGCGCACGATCGGCCGGTATAAGGCGCAGTTTATTTCGATGATTATTATGATTGCCATCGGTATCGGCATGTTTTTGGGCTTTAATATGGAATGGGTCAGCCTTGACGAGGACACCTCGGCGTTCTTTGCACAGACCGATTTTGCCGATTACCGCATTACGTCAAAGGATGGTTTTTCCGCTGAGGACGCTGACAAAATCAACGCGATTGACGGCGTTGACCGGGCGGCGCGGTATTTATCCGTTAACGCGGATGTTGAAGGCACAAACACGATGGTCGGACTGACCGTAACGGAAAAGCCCGACGTTTCGGATTTTATCGTTACAAGCGGCGAGGCGTATGACGAAAAAAGCGCGAACGGCATTTGGCTGAGCGATCACTATGCCGACAAGAATCATGTCAAGGTCGGCGACAGGATGACCGTGACCTATGAAAAGCTGCGCGTCAGTGGAACGGTTAAAGGTTTGATTCAATCGGGCGAATACATGATTTGTGTGCGTGATGAAACGCAGCTCATGCCTGATTTTTCACTGTACGGCTATGCATATATTACGCCTGTTTCCTTAAAAAACGCCATTCTTGACGCCGCAAAGAATGAAATCAAGGAGCAGAATCCGCAAATTCCCAATGACATGCTGGATAAAGCGGCGGAAAAAGCGGCGGATGAAACCTATAAAACCATTTTTCCACAGATTAATGTGCTGAGTGATTTGCCAAAATCCGACCTGACAGATGAAGTTGACAAGGCGCTTGATCAAACGCTGCTGATTTTGACAAAGGACGAAAACGTGTCCTACGCGGAATCACAGGGCGAAATTGAGGAGGGCAAAACGATGGGTTCCATCCTCCCCACCCTGTTTTTGCTGATTGCGGTGCTGACAATGGTTTCGACCATGCATCGTCTTGCCGCTAACGAAAAAACGCAAATCGGAACGCTGAAGGCACTGGGCTTTAAGGACAGACGGATTTTGTGGCACTACACAACCTTTGCGCTGTCAATCGGTGTTCTCGGCACGGCGCTCGGCGTCGGACTCGGCTATTTTGTTGCGTGGGTCATTATAAATCCCAACGGCATGATGGGCACTTATATCGTCATGAACGACTGGACGCTGCACCTGCCGCTTTGGTGCTGGGCAATTATGGCCGGTATTTTAGCGTTCTTAACGCTGATTGGTTTTTTGTCAACGCGCAAAATGCTTGCAGGCACCGCCGCCGACGCGCTTAGACCATACACGCCAAAGAAGATGAAACGCGCTGCCGTTGAACGGTTCAGGATTCTCGATAAGCTGAGCTTCGGCACAAAATGGAACCTGCGTGATATTCTCCGGCACAAGTCACGCTCACTGATGACGCTGTTTGGCGTGGTTGGCTGCACGGTTTTAATTGTTGCAGCGCTGGGAATGAACGACACGGTCAACAAATTTATTCATCTGTATTATGAGGATGTGTCCGACTACGCCTCCAAGGTGTTCATTTCAGATGAAGCAGGCAACGCGGACGCGATTGCAATTGCAGACAAATATGAAGGCGACGCCTGCGCGTCCGTCAGCGTGCAGATTGAGGACGAACCGATTTCGCTGGATGTTTACCGCATTAATCATCAAACCTTCCATTTTCTTGATGAAAACAACGCCAAGGTGACGCTGCCCGATGACGGCGCGATGGTGTGCATGCGGCTGCATGACGAATACGGCCTGAAAACCGGCGACAGCCTGACGATTTCGCCGTACGGAACCTCGGATACCTACACCGTGAAAATTGCGGCATTTAACCGTTCTATCGCGAAATGCGTGTCTGTCAGCGAGAAATACGCCAAAACGCTGAAATGCGGCGGCACGGCTTTTACAGACAGCCGGGCGTATAAAATCAACACGGTTTACACCAAAACCGAAAAGCAGGACATCAGCGACAAGCTGATTTCCAGCGTTCAGAGCAAGCAGGACATTATTGACTCGATGGACAGCTTTATGCAAATTATGTATTTATTTGTCATTATTTTAATCATAGGCGCAGTGTTGCTGGGCATTATCGTGCTGTATAATCTCGGCATTATGAGCTTTACGGAGCGTTACCGCGAAATGGCGACATTAAAGGTGGTCGGCTTTAAGGATAAAAAAATCGGCAGGCTGTTAATCAGTCAAAACATTTGGCTGTCGGTTGTCGGCATTTTAATTGGCGTTCCGGCAGGCTACGGCATTTTGGCATGGCTGATGAAAATGCTGGCCTCGGAATATGAAATGGTGCCCTATATCACAGTGCTGAGTATTGTCCTAAGCGTTGCTCTGACCTTGGGCGTCTCGCTGCTGGTGGGCTTGATTATCGCGCGCAAAAACCGAAAAATTGAAATGGTTTCCGCCTTAAAAACCCCTGAATAACAACTTACGGGCTGTCGCACTAAGACATCCCAAAAAACTAGACCGGGCAGCCCGAAAGGCTGATACTCATAAGGATGATTTGAAATCACAAGTGAATTAGCCGATTGGGAGCCAAAAAGCAAACGCTGTGTGTAATTCGCA
>CADBSZ010000136.1 GCA_902797525.1 uncultured Ruminococcus sp.
ATAACAAGACCTACACAAAAACGGTTTCGTCAATCAGGCAAAAAGGCTCCGTTTCGCGTGTTAGCGGTTGTGCTGGCTTTGGTGCTGACAGCGTCGATGTTTGCCATCGGTATTCCGATGGCTTCGGCAAAGGGCGAAAGCGCTTTTACCGACTGTGAAGAAATTTACATCGATATGCGCAGCTTTACCGGCTGGAGCGAAAACTCGGCGGCGTTTAGAGTGTTCACTTTCTGGAATGACTCAAATGACGTCAATTATTGCCGTGAATTTCCCGGAAATTTTGATAACGACGGCTGGTATGACGGCCAAAATGTTCTGCAAGCAGGCATTAAGGCATCTAAGTTCTGTGATAATGTTTACAGCTTTAGGATTCCGTCCGACAAGCTCAGTCATTTGCGTATAGCCAGAACCAACAGTAATTCTACCGTAAAGTGGAATCTGTCGCCTTATATGTGGGATAATCAGCGTTCCAAAACTGCCGGCAACCGCAACAACTGTATTAAAATCAACGACTGGAACAACAACGCGACGTGGACAACCTTTTCGCCCACGAACAACGCTTCCTACAGCTCGCGGACGGCAACCAACGTTGTCAACAAAAGCAGCTCTGTTAAGCTGTTCAACATTGACGCAACCCTTTATGATTACTACACCGACGACGAAGTTCAAAACGGTTGGGAGAACATTCGCTACGAGTCCGGTCACTCCTATTGGGAGCCGTACCAGTATCTGAACAAAAAGATTGCCTCCGCCAGCAGCGACGTTAACTATCCGCTGTATTTTGGTAACTTCTACGGCAAAAACGACGGTTATGCAGGTGAAGGCGCGTCCAATATGACGAACTTCTCAAACTGGGTCAACAACTCCTCGAACCTCGACGGCGCCAACAAATCAGTTGTCGGTCTGACGGGCGGTAAGCTTTCTGACAGCGGCGATTTGGTTTATGCGGCTGACGGCGGCGTTAACAGCTCTGTTAAGGTGCCGATTTTCGACACGGCTTTTCTGTCAAATAACAAGGTTGGTTCAACGGTCAACACCAAGTTCCCCATGCGCGTCACCACCGACAGCGCAGGCAACACCAAGTATGTCTTTGACAGCGGCGCGGGCGACAACGTTTGGCTCAGCCAAGACAAAACAACCATGAACTACGGTCAGGGCAACAGCTATGCCGCAAAGGACGCGTTGCTTTATTATTCAGCACCGCAGGAACAAAGCGGTTACGGTTTCTTCCCGTTTGACTACACACGAGGAGCCACCAAGGAAGCCTACAACTTCGGCTTTGGTATGCGCACTGACATCAAGTTTAACGTCGGCGCAAACGGCCTGCTGCCGAAGGGCGGCGGTCACGAGGTGTTTGAGTTTACGGGCGATGACGACCTTTGGGTATATCTCGACGGCGTTTTGGTGCTCGACCTCGGCGGCGACCACAAAAAGGCGCACGGAACCATTGACTTCAACACCATGACCTCAACGGTTACCACCGGCGTCAACACACTCAACAGCGCGACGCGCAACGGCAGCTTCCCCAATCTGTTCGGCGCAAGCGGAAACCAAGCCTTCAACAACAACGACCCGACAGCGGAGCACACGCTGACGATGTTCTATGTTGAAAGAGGTATGGTTGAATCAAACCTCAGTTTTAACTTCAACTTCTCACCTGTCAGCAACGAATTTATTGTTGACAAAACCGTCAACACACAAAGCGTTAACGCAGGTTTACAAAGTACTGTTGCCGCGGCTGATACCTTTAGCTTTAATCAGCCCACTGCCAACGGAAAAACAAGCTCCAAGGGCGTTATCAGCAACAGCACCTACACCCTGAAGGACAAGGAGTCCATCAGCTTTAAGGATCAGTTCACACGCGGACAGGAATTTACCGTGTCCGAAACCGTGCCTTCCTCATCCAAGATGACATACACCACCTCGTGGAAAGCGGTTGACTTGGAGTGGAAAAAAACACATACCGAGCAGCAATCTCTGCTCGGCAGCGGCAATACGACAACGGCAAGCTTCAATTATGACACGAAGAACCCCTCCGAGTTTGCCATGACGCGTGTACAGCTTTCCTACACCAACACTCCCGCGGTTGCGCCCGTTACCATCACAAAGACGGTAAATGGCTTGGAAACGGGTGAAACAGACACCACCGATTTCGGCGGTACGGTTGAAGTCAGCCTCGACGGCGGCTCAACGTGGGGCGCTTACGCGCTGGCATATACTGCCACGGGCGTTTCGGGCACCAAATATCTGACCGCGAACGGCGCACTGGCAAGCGGCGCAAAGCTGCGCAACGGAAGAACCCTCACCTTTGCGGGTATTCCGCGCGGCGCCAAGGTTCGCTTCTCCGAGGATTCGGTCAGCGGCTACAGAACGGTCAGCACCACCGGCGGCGACAACGGTATCACGGTCGGCACCGGCAGCAACGAGATTGCGGTCACCAACCAGCGCCTTTCCGGCGCGGCGGCGGTTGACGCAATCAAAACGCTCGACGGCACCAACTACACCGGCCAAATGTTCAGCTTTACGCTGACCGGCTTGCCGCCAATGACCATTTCCGGCAGCAGCAAGACCGAAAGCACCGCCTCCTATTCCGAAACCGTAACGAGCATTACCAACGGTAAGGTTCACTTTGATTTGACGGGCTTCAACAAGGAAGGCATCTACCGCTATGTGCTCAAGGAAGAGCCCATTAGCACAGGCGTTGCGCAGGTCAACAAGGAAATCAGCATTGATTCCGCCAAGAGAGTGTATCTCGTGCAGGTTGAAATGACCGACGGCGCCACCGGCTTAACGCCCAATGTCACCTATTTCAACTACAATGCTCCCGCACCGTTCTTCAATTCCCTGTCAGGCGCATGGGAGGAAGATGAGTATACCATTACCGCTGCTGATTTTGATTACGACAACGTGTATATCGGAACACCGCGCTTTGAGAACAAGACGCAGAAGGTCAGCGTAACGGTCAACAAAAAGGACCAGAAAAACGCAACCGTCAACGCGGCAACGACGTTCAGCCTTTATAAGGTGAGCGGCGACGGCGCAGCGGTTTCCGCCGCCAACAAGGTGGAAACCAAGGATACTGTTAACGGAACGGTGAAATTTGAAAACCTCGACCTTTATGAGGCCGGCTACCGGACTGCCGCTACCGCCGGCGCCCTGAAATATCAGTGGTACGCTTTGGTAGAGGACAAGGCTCCTGTCGGTCACAACCGCAGCGACGAGGTGGTTTACTTCAAGTTCCCCATTAACAATTCCTACAACTACACGTTCTCTTACATCAACGGTAAGATTATCAACCCGAAAACAGCAGGTGAAGGCAACACCTTCTTCAAGGTGCTCGGCTGGGCCGTCACGGGCGCTTCCGTCCTTTCGCTTGCCGCTTATGTGGTGTTGATCAACAGAAAAAAGCGTGCCTTTAAGCACCTTAAAAAATAAAAAGGAGAAGATTAAAGAATGAAAACAACCAAAAGAGTTCTTGCCATTGTTCTCGCAGTTATGATGCTGGCTCTGGCAATCCCCTTCGCAGCTTCCGCTGCAACCGCACCCCAGAAGAACGTTAACATCACCCTGAGCCACACCAGTAACCAGGCTTACACCTATGACATTTATCAGCTCGCTACTCTCGATTTTGAAGGCGACGCTACCACCGGTACTTACACCACCAAAACTTCCATCGCAGCAATTAACGACATCATCAAAGCAGGCGTTGACACCGCTGCCGAAAAGACTGCTTTCCTGAATGCTTGCGACGACAACTACGCTTCCATTCCCGCAGCTCAGAAAATCGCCACCTTCAACGCTGACCAGGATAACAAGAGCTTCACCAAGAGCGTTGCTGCCGGTATCTACTACATCCACGTAACCCCCGGCCCTGACACCAACGCTACTCTGGTTACAAACTCCGTATTCGCGCTGCCCTACTACGACGGCACCGATTGGATAAATTCCGTTGATATCCCCATGGGTCAGAAGATTGCCGACAACACTCCCACCATCGACAAGACCGTTAAACGCGCTGAGGACACCGCTTGGTCCGAGGCGATTTCCGAGGAGCTCGGCAAAACCTTCCAGTTCAGAATCGTTTCAAAGGTAACCGGTTCTTCCGACCAGCAGGTTGCAGGCTACAGAATTTATGATGAGCAGGATGCAGGTCTGACCTTCGGCGAGGTAACCAGCGTTAAGCTGCTTGCTGCCCCGGACGCTACCACCGGCACCGACATCACCGCGTACACCACCACCAAGATGGCTGCTGACGACGATACTCTGCCCGCAGGCGCAACCTTCGCTGTTTATGTTGAAGACACCAGCAAGCTCTACACCACTGCTAACGCTTATGTAGAGGTTATTTACACCGCTACCGTTAACAAGAACGCTAAAATCGCTTCCGCTAACAACAACAAGGCTACCCTCCAGTGGGAGCCCAAGGGTTCTTCCTCCTGGACAACCGGTCCTAACGATGACGCTAAGGTGTTCACCTATGACATCAGCGTTGTTAAGGTAGACGCAAACGCTACCTCCACCAAGCTTTCCGGCGCGAAGTTCATGATCTTCGACACCCAGGCTAAGGCTGAGGCTGCAACCAAGGACAGCACCAACTTCCTGGCAGTTACCGGCGATGACGACAACGGCACCTACACCTTCAAGAAGACTGCCAACGCTAACGACAAGTTCACCTTCAAGGCAGGCACCTACTACATCAAGGAAGTTGTTGCTCCCGAAGGCTACAACCTGTCCACCGTTGTTACTCAGGTTGAAATCGGCGCTGACACCGCTACTGCTACTTCCAAGACCGTTACCATCACCAACGCCAAGTCCATCCTGCCCAAGACAGGCGGCCCCGGCACCGTGATGTTCTATGTCATCGGCGCTTCCCTTATCATCTGCGCAGGTGCTCTCCTCGTAGTTGTTATGAAGAAAAGAGCAAAATAATCATTTGATTGAGTAATTCTTTCAAATAAAGCCGCACGGCTGCCCATTTGGGCAGCCGTGTTTTTTGTCAGCCGATGTTTTGAAATTTCTGCTTTACCGTATCCATTTTCTGACGCTCTACCTGCGTGGTGGGATACCAGCCTTTTTCCTGCATTTTCTCGTAAATCTGCTCCTGCATTTGCAGCGAGGAGTTCAGCGAGCACGAAAACGCGTGGTGAACATCCGGGCTTGAGCTTTCGAGCGTGCCGTGCATCAGCAAATCGCACGCGCCCTTTTCGAGCATGAGCATGTTTTCCATCAGTTGTCTGTCGTCCATAGCGTCCTCCTTACAGCAAGTCGTAAAAGCTCTGAAAAATCGTGCGGTGCTTCTGCTCCAGCTCGCGCGAAAAGCTTCTCAGGTTTTCGTCCTGCAATTGGCTGCCGGTGTTTTGGCACTGCGTCTGAAACATCTGCTCGTGACCGAGCGCGTCCTCAACATACAGCAATTCTTTTTCTGTCATATTAAAACCTCCCTTTCGGTACTGTTATTATGTGCCGCCGGGGATTTTTTATGCGCGTATTCAGGAAAAACTTGCAAAATCACCGTTTTGCGATTATAATGAAAATGTTGTATTATCGTAAGGAGAGATCCTATGAAAAAGTTTTTAACCATTTTCATTTGCAAGCTTTTGCGCTTCGCCGGCAAGCTCATCGGCAAGGGCAGCAGCAAGCCCGGTCAGGTGGCGCTCAAGCTGTGTCCCGACATTCTCAGCCGTGTGCAGCTTCCGAAGTATATCATCGCCGTCACGGGCAGCAACGGCAAAACCTCCACGGTGGAAATGATCGCCCACATCCTCACGCAAAACGGCTACAGTGTGGCGTGGAACAAGGAAGGCTCCAATCAAATTGAGGGCGTTACTACGCTTGTGCTCGGCAGCGCAACCCTCGGCGGCAAGGTGAAAAGCGACATTTTGCTGATTGAAAGCGACGAGCGCTTTGCGCGCTACACCTTCCGCTACATCAAGCCAACGCATTATGTCATCACGAATCTTTACCGCGACCAGCTCACCCGAAACGGCCACCCCGAGTGGGTTTATGACGCGCTTGCCGACAGCATTACCGACGGCACGCAGCTTATCTTAAACGCCGACGATCCGCTGGTGTCCTCCTTTGGACACGGCAGGAATAATGTGGTTTGGTTCGGCGCGGACAAGCTGTCCTCCGACACCGAAACGCTTGACAGCGTTTATAACGACGGCGCGTATTGCCCCGTGTGCAAGTCGCCCATGACCTACACCACCCATCATTACAATCACATCGGCCACTACGCCTGCACAAAATGCGGCTACAAGCGGCAAAACACGCAGTACACCATCACCTCCGTTGACCTCGAAAAAGGCGAAATGACCATCGACGGCAAGCACACCATCACGCTGGCGCTCAAGTCGCTGTATAACATTTATAATATTCTGTCCGCCTACACCGTCGCCTCCATTGTCGGCGTTGACGGCGCAAAAATCGCCGCGGACATGAACAACTATGTGCTCAAAAACGGCAGAGTGATTACCTTTGAGCTGGGCGGCAGACAAGGCACGCTGCTCACCTCAAAGCACGAAAACTCCATCTCCTACGACCAAAGCATCCGCGTGGCGTCCGCCTGCAAGGACGGCTGCGATGTGATGTTTATTGTAGACGCGGTCAGCCGCAAATATTTTACGAGCGACGTGTCGTGGCTATACGACATCGACTTTGAAATGCTCGATAACGGCAGCATTCATCAAATCGTCCTCGCCGGCAAATACGTCAACGATTTGGCGGTGCGCTTTTCCTATACCGATATTCCCGACAGCAAAATCAAGCGGTTTGAGGACATCGGCGAAGCGGTGGACTTTTTGAACAGCGACCGCAGGGAATATATTTATGTCATCACCTGTTTTTCGGATAAGGGCAAGTTTTTGGCAAAGGTGAAGGGGGAGTAATGATGAAAATTCTGCATTTGTATTACGACATCATGAACCTTTACGGCGATTATGCCAACGTTGCCGCCATGAAGCGCATGCTCGAAAAAAACGGCGAAGAAGTGACGGTTGACAAACTCACCCTCGGCGGCGACATTCGCTTTGACGAATATGATTTTGTGTTCGTCGGCTCGGGCACCGAGCGCAATCTGCGCGTAGTGCTCGAAGATTTGCGCCGCCACACCGAAGGTCTGAAGGCTTATATCGACAGCGGCAAGACCGCGCTGTTTACAGGCAATTCCTTTGAAATGCTCGGCAAAGCGCTTTGCGACAGCACCGGAAAAACCGTTGACGGTCTCGGCATTTTTGACTTTACCACCGCCGAGCAAAACAAAACCAGATGGACGTCCGACGTAATTTACAGCTGCGATTTCCTCACGCAGCCGCTGGTCGGCTTTGTGAACAAGTGCAGCGAGATCAAGGGTGTTTCCAACGCGCCCTTTACCGCCAAAATGGGACTTTCGAATGTTGACGGTGACTGCAAAGAGGGTGTGCGTGATAAAAACTTTTTCGGCACCCACCTCACCGGTCCCGTGCTGATTAAGAATCCGCATTTTCTTGCGTATCTTGCGGAAAAGGTGCTCGGCAGAGCGCCCGAAACCGATTATCTCACCTTTGAGCGCGCCGGCTTTGACGTGACGCTTTGCGAGCTGAGCAAACGCATGGGCAACGCATGACGCATAAGAACCTGCGCGGCGGTTCCGATTGGCGGTTTCAAACTGCAATATTACAAAAAACACGGTGTTTTTTGAGCGAAAAGTTCTATTTTGCCGATTTCTATGTACAAAACGCACAAATAATATGCTGATTTTTTGGATTGCAAGGAACGGAAAAGTATTATATAATAGATACATAAGTATAAGAATTTTAACAGGAGGACACATTATGAAATCTAACGTGAAAAAATTCTCATCCATCCTTCTGGCTGTTGTTATGCTGTTCAGCATGCTGGCGGTACTTTCGGTTTCCGCCGCTGAAACAACCGACGCAGCCGGAGCAGGTCAGCTGACGGTTACGGGCAACTCCAACTACTGCACCGCCTCCGATGCTGTCACCGTTACCACTGGTCAAACCGCTACAGTTACCTTCAAGGTTCCCGCGGCCATTAATCTCGTTGATGTTCAGTGGGGCATGACCTACGATAAGACCAAGCTGCAGCTCACCGGCGCAACCCCGTTTAACACAGCCATGCTCATCAACCAAAACGCCACCAGCTACAACGTAATGGGCGGCATCTCCGACAACGACGCTCCCGCCGCGCTGAACGCCGGCGACACCTTCATTACCTTCCGTTTCAGAGCGCTTGCCGAGGGTGAGGCAGAGGTTTATCTGACCGTGATTGATCTGATGACCAGAGGCTCCGACGGCAAGGACGAGATTATCATCAACAACGGTGTGCAGAAGTCCGACGGCAAGTTCACCGTTAACGCAAAGTCCAACTTCTTTGAGTCCGGCAGCTACACCTTCAACAGCGTAGCCGGCGAAACATATGTTACCGTTGAGTATAAGTATCTCGACGCCGCGAAGTATATTGTGAATGTTCACGTTGACGAGCTTACCTACGATCCCGCTGTTCTCGAGTGGAAAGAGGAATACAACACTGTCGGCACCGGCCGCAGCGCGCAGATTGACCTGTTCCCCTTCGGCGAAGGCTACGGCACCGTTTCCTATCATAAGACCGCAGAGGGCAGAATTGTCGGTCATTACTCCGGCGTTAACCCTGCCGCTCCCGCTGTTGCCGAAGGCATGCCGGTTACTGTCGTAAAGGCAACCTTCAAGGTGCTCAACGCCAACGCAGGCTCCACTAACGTTAACTGCGTAGTAGACACCATGGCGCTGTGCGACAAGACTCTTGCAGAGCCCTACATGCAGTATTTCGCAATCGACAACAAGGTTGTTAACGATGCTGTTAAGGGCCAGGCTACTCTGAACACCTTTGTTTATCCCAGCACTCCCGAGCAGACTGATATCATCATCGGTGATGTTGACAACGACGGCGATGTTGACATTAACGACGCCACCAAGCTGCAGACCGTTCTGGCTGAGTACAGCAACACAGGTGTTGACCTCAACAACAACCTGACCTTCAAGAGATGCGACACCAACAAGGACAATAAGGTTGACGTAAGAGACGTTACCGAAATCCAGAGATATGTTGCAAAGGTCATCACTTCCTTTTGATTAACAGATTTTTTCAAAAGCACGCGGTGAATACCGCGTGCTTTTTTGTCTTGGAGCAGTTCAACGGTTGCGTGAACGGATAAAATCATGTATAATAGAAGTATATTAGTTAGGAGGTCATTCCCATGAAATATCAAATTCGTAAAATTGCAGCCGTTGTTTTGGCGGCGATGATGATGTTCACTCTGCTGACGGCGGTTCCGTTTGCCGCACAGGCAGAGGAAGCAACGCCGCTTAGGGTGCTGTTAAAATCCAATTTTTTCCCGGAGCAAACCAACATCTACACCGACCTTTCGCAGTATGAGGATGAAAACGGCGACGCGTTTATCACTGCCGAGTACAAAATGTGCGCGCCGGAAAAATACCTTATTAATCTCGATATTGACAAGATTACGTGGGATAACACGGTATTGGAGTTCAAGGAGGAATATAACATCAGCGGATCGGGCCGCAGAAAACTGCTTAACATTTTCCCCTTCGCGCGCGAGCAGGGCTTTGGCACGGGTGTTATTAATACCTTTGGCGATGACAACGGCGGCAAGCTTACCGGCAACTTCTCCAGCGTTTCGCCTGCCGCTTATGGTTATGAGGAGGACGGCTCGGGGGTTACGGTTATCCGCGTTGTGTTCAAGGTGCTCGATCGTCACGCCGGAACCACCACCATTAACTGCGTGATGGACACACTTTCTCTTGATGACGAAACCGAAGAAGAGCCCCGTGCTCATTACTGCCTGGTTTCCGGTACGGAAATTGATTACGAGCTATACAACACCATGGCGACCTATGGCATTGTTTCCGGTCCCGAAACCCAAAAGGTGAGCGGCGACGTGTCCGATAACGGCGTCTGCGACATTATGGACGTGACGGTACTGCAGGGGCTGCTGGCATATTTTGACAGCTATACCGAACACATTGATCTTGGTGATCCCACGGTTCAGATGGTTGCCGACACCAACCACGACGGCAAGGTTGACGTGCGCGACGTCACGGAAATTCAGCGCTATGTCGCGCAGATGATTCAGAATCTTTAATCAGTCATTTCGGGTTGGCGATGCTTTGTGATAAGCCGCCAACCCCGTTTTTTATCATTACAGGAATGGGTGCAATCATTTAATGGCACGAGATTTTACATCAAAGGACACCAAGCAATTAACGGAGCGGCTGCGGCAGCTTCAAAGCATGCAAAACGAAGTTATCGCTAAGCCCGAGCAGTACCGCCGCGAGGCCGACCGGCTGGCGCACGGAATGTTCGGCGTTCACGCTTTTGCCAAAACAGCGCGCGATGGCGTGACAGAGGGCAGAGATACCGTCGGCAGCGTGCGCGATATGGGAAAATTCATCACGTGCATTGTGCGCTATCATCAGCTCCTGCCGTGGGCGGATTACTGCAAAAAGCTGCAAGCCTCGCACC